>DATCUA010000292.1:0-2935 GCA_036567645.1 Rectinemataceae bacterium
AAGGCGGCGAGCCGCTGAACGAAGCGAGCGGCGAGCCGCCTGATGTGCGGCTGAACGAGAATTGGACACGTCGCTATATGAAAGCGCAAAGGAGCTGATGATGTCGAAAATCGATTCCATAACCAGGGAATCCTGGATCCTCTCCACCTTCCCCGAGTGGGGCACCTGGCTCAACGAGGAGATCGAGCGAGAGGAAGTGAAGCCAGGCAGCTTTTCGATGTGGTGGCTGGGCTGCACGGGCATATGGCTCAAGACCGCCGGAGGCACGAACGTATCCGTCGACTTCTGGGTAGGGACGGGCAAGCGGAGCATGAAGAACCCAGCCATGACCCCGGGCCACCAGATGCAGAGGATGGCGGGTGTGCGCAATCTCCAGCGCAATCTGCGCGCCTCGATCTTTCCCCTCGATCCCTTCGCCATACGCCAGATAGACGCTGTCCTGGCCACCCACGACCATGGCGACCACATCGATGTCAACGTAGCGGCCGCAGTGATGAAGAACTGCCCAGCCGACGTGCCCTTCATCGGTCCAGAATCCTGCGTGAAGCTGTGGACATCCTGGGGCGTTCCTGCCGAGCGTTGCAGAGCCGTTCGCCCCGGGGACACCCTGCGCATCAAGGACCTGGAGATAGTCGTCCTGGAGTCCTTCGACCGCACTGCCCAGATAACGGCGCCGGTGGGAGAGATCCTCAAGGGCAAGATGCCCGCCGACATGGACAGGATGGCGGTGAATTATCTCTTCAAGACCTCCGGCGGCACTCTCTACCATTCGGGAGATTCCCACTACTCCAACTACTTCGCCAAGCACGGCAACGACCACGAGATAGACGTGGCCCTGGGATCCTTCGGGGAGAACCCCCGCGGCATTACCGACAAGATGACCTCGACGGACATCCTGAGGATGGCAGAGTCCCTCAAGACCAAGGTGGTAATACCCTTCCATCACGACATATGGACGAACTTCCAGGCCGATCCCGCCGAGATCCTCGCCCTCTGGAGGATGAAGAAGGATAGGCTCCAGTATTCGTTCAAGCCCTTCATCTGGGCGGTGGGCGGCAAGTTCACCTATCCGGACGACAAGGACAGGATAGAGTACCACTATCCTCGCGGTTTCGAGGACGTGTTCGTGGACGATCCCGACCTGCCCTATCCTTCTTTCCTCTAGGAGGGGAAGGCTTCGAATGGCCGACCCCAATCGAGGCGGCCGCTTTCGATCGATGGAGGAAAGATGCTCGAAGAGTTGAAACGAAAGGTCCTGAAGGCCAACCTGGCCCTTCCCGCCCATGGGCTCGTGGTTTTCACCTGGGGCAACGTGTCGGCTATAGACAGGGATTCGGGTCTCGTAGCCATCAAGCCCTCGGGAGTCGAATATGGCGACATGAAGGCAGGCGACATGGTTCTCGTAGACCTCGAGGGAAGAACGGTGGAAGGCGAGCTCAACCCATCATCCGACACTCCCACCCATCTCGAACTCTATAGGGCCTTCCCCGGCCTGGGAGGGGTAGTGCACACCCACAGCCGCTGGGCAACCATTTTCGCCCAGGCTCGGCGGAGCATTCCGGCCTTTGGCACCACCCATGCCGATTATTTCCATGGAGAGATCCCCTGCACCCGAGCCATGACGCGCGCGGAGGTGGGAGGATCCTACGAACTGGAGACGGGAAAGGTCATCGTCGAGCGCTTCGAGGCGGCAGGGATCGATCCCGAGGCCGTCCCAGCCGTCCTCGTGGCCAGCCACGGCCCCTTCGCCTGGGGCAAGGACGCCGAGGAGGCCGTGCATAACGCCGTCGTCCTGGAGGAAGTGGCAATGATGGCCTGGAACTCCCTCGTCCTCGCAGCTTCGGGCGGCTTGGCGCCTATGGACGATTTCCTCCTCGACAAGCATTACCTGAGGAAGCACGGGAAGGGCGCGTATTATGGCCAGTCCGGATCGCGCCCGGGGAGTCGCTGAATGCGGCCCTACAGGCTGGGCCTCTATGAAAAGAGCATGCCCGCCGAGCTTCCCTTGAAGGAAAAGCTCGAGGAGGCTGGAAGGGCTGGTTTCGACTATCTGGAGCTCTCGGTGGACGAAAGCGAGGCCAAACTGGCGCGACTCGATTGGACGCCCTCCATCCTGGCGGAAACCCGGCAGATCCAAGCGGACACGGGAGTTCCCATCGTCTCCATCTGCCTGAGCGGCCATAGGAGATTCCCCCTTGGGCATCCTGATCCGGCTGTCCGCACAAGGGGGCTCCAGATCATGGAAAAGGCTCTCGGGCTCGCTTCGGCCCTTGGCGTGCGGCTCATCCAGATAGCAGGATACGATGTGTACTACGAGCCAGCCAGCCTGAGTACGCGCGAGCTGTTCGCGGAAGGCTTGGAGCTTTCGGTACAGATGGCGGCCCGAGAGGGCGTTATCCTCGCCTTCGAAACCATGGAGACCGAGTTCATGGACACGGTGGCCAAAGCCATGGAATGGGTTGAAAAGGTGAACTCCCCCTATCTCCAGATATATCCTGACATCGGCAATATGACGAATGCCGCCGTGAAATACGGTTCGGATGTCTTAGCCGACCTGGAACGCGGGAGGGGGCACATCGTCGCCCTCCATCTCAAGGAGACTCGGCCAGGAATCTATCGCGACCTCGATTTCGGCTCGGGCCATGTGGGTTTCCGGAGTGCCGCTGCTGCAGCTCTCGCCCAGGGCGTCGGCCTCTTCGTGGGCGAGTTCTGGTACGCGCCCGGCTCGGACTGGAGGCTTGCCTTGAGGCGGAACGGGGAATTCCTGAGAACCGCCCTGGAAGCGGGGCTCTGAACGTTTCTGACGCGTCGCCAAGAATCTCTCGTCCGGGAAGTCGCTCCTAAAGGCTGTTCGCATACCGTGGCGGGTGTACAAGGCGAAACGGCCATCGTACACTGACACTGCGCGAGGATACGCGGCGCGAGGATACGCGGC
>DATCUA010000293.1:0-5698 GCA_036567645.1 Rectinemataceae bacterium
AAGGCCGGTTCCGCGCCAGCCGCCCCGCCTCCGGCGCCGCTCTCCGGGATAGGCGCGGACGCCGCTTTCCTTGGCAGGCCCGAAGGGTCCGCGTCGGCGTTCATCACCTGGTTCACTCGCTTTATCATGTCCGTGAAGCCCGTGATCTTGCCAACCTCGGGCACCTTGGCCTTGAGGTAGCTTGCGAGCCCGTCCACGGCAGCCAAAACCTCGGGCCTGAGCACATCGCCGGGCGTTCGACCCTTGACCACGAGGCTCACCGCCTTGGTGCCCCCGAATTTTTCGCGTATGAACGCATCTGATCTCGCCACCTGGGTATAGGGCTTGAAGTATTCGACGAGGACGTTGTCTATCACCATCCTGGAAAGACCCCAGATGGACACGGCGATGATGGCTGCAGCCACGGCGAGGGTCGTGCGCTTCTTGCGCACGACAGCCCCGAGCGCATCGGCGATGGAAGCGCTCATCGGATCCTCGCCCACGCGTTCGTAATGCTTGCCCCAGGCCTTGGGCCTCGCCCTTTCCGGTCCGCGGATGATGAAGAGGGCCGGCAGGAGGGTGAGGGAAACGCCGAAAGCGGCCATTACCCCGAAGCTGGAAAAGATACCGAACTCCCGAATGGGCACGACCGAGGTGAAACAAAAGGAAGCGAAACCCACGAAGGTTGTGAGCGCGGCTAGGAAGACCGGCCAGCCGATTCGCTTGAGCACGGCGAAGACGAGGAGCCTGTGCTCCTCCTCGCTCAGGCTTTTCCTCTGCGCGGCTTCCTCGTAGTAGTGGCTCACCACGTGGATCCCGTAGGCCGAACCTACGGCGAGGAGTATCACCGGAAGCACGGTGGAGAGGATGGATAGGCTGATGCCGAACAGAGGCATGGCCCCTATGGCCCAGGTAGCCGACACGGCTACCGTGAGCAAGGGCATGAGGACGCTAGACGCTCGCTTGAACGAGAGGAAGAACACCACGAGGAGGACGATAACCACCAAGGGAACGAGGAAGACGAGATCCTTTGCCGTAGCAGCGTTGACCTCGGCGCTCACCACGGGAAGGCCGGCCGCGTAGATGGAGGTAGACGGGAAGCCCGCTTCCTCCGCGAGCCGAAGTATCGTCCTGTAGGATTCCAGGACGGGAGGAGTCCCTGCCTCGTCGCTTCCGACTCCGAGGGATATGACTATCTGGGTGGATGAAAAATCATCCGAAACGAGAGCCCTGCGGTAAATGTCCCAGTCGAGGAGCTTTTCCCTGAGGAGGGCTATTTCCCCGGGCGTTCCGGAAAAATCCTCGGGGATGAGGGCCGATGCGCGGATGGCGTCCCCCTGGGCGTCGATGTAGTCGGTTGAGACGATCGAGGCTACGGAATCGACAATGTCGATTTCCCGCAAAGCCCTGTCCAAGCTCCGCAGGCGCGTCAGGAAATCCCCCTCCAGGACAGTACCGAATTCGCGCTCCAGGCCGATCAGGATCATGGTCTGGCTTCCGAAGGTTTCGTCGATACGGGCCGATCTCACCCGCTCGGGATCCTTTTCCGGCACGAACCTGAAGTTGTTGTTGTCGAGCCTGGCCCTCGGAAGCTGGAGGGCGAAAAAGAGCGTGACGAGGCCTATGGCGCCGACGATGAGCCACGGCCGCTTGAAAAATCGTTCCATCTATTTTCCCTTATTTCCCTTCCGCGCTTTCAGAGTCTTCCATGGGAAGAAGGCGCATCGATTCCTCGCTCGGCAAGGCGGATACCTTGGAGAGCTTTTTCTCCATCTGTCTCGCCCGCTCGCCCACGGTTTCCAGGTTGGAGGAGGCGCTTTCCAGGTTTTTCTGCACCTTGGAGACGGCCTCGCCGAATTTCTGGAACTCGGTCTTCACCGCTCCCAGCACTTTCCACACCTCGCTGGACTGCTTGGTTATGGCCAAAGTCTTGAAGCCTACCTGGAGGCTGTTGAGGAAGGCTACGAGAGTGGTTGGCCCTACTACGACCACGTGGTATTTGGACTGGAGATCCTGGAAGAGGCCAGGCCTGCGGATAGCCTCCCCGTACAGGCTCTCGAAAGGCAGGAACATGAGGCCGAACTCGGTCGTGTGAGGCAGGGCGATGTACTTGGAAGAAATATCCGCCGCGTGCTGGTAGAGCCTGTTTTCGAACGCCTTGCCGGCCGCGTCCCAGGCTTGCTTATCGCCCGCGTCGTAGGCATCCTGGAGCCGCTGGTAGTCCTCTATGGGGAATTTGGAGTCGATGGCCAGCCAGATCGTCTCCCCCTCGGCGGCGCCCGGGAGCTTGATCGCGAACTCAACCCGTTCCTGTGAGCGTGGCTTTACGGCGACATTTTCCGCATATTGGTCTCTGGTCAGGAACTGCTCCAGGAGAGCTCCCAGCTGGGCTTCGCCGAGCATCCCCCTCACCTTGACGTTGGTCAGTGCCTTTTTGAGCCCGCCCACGTCCTGGGCGAGGTTCTGCATCTCGGAAAGCCCCTTCTGCACCGCGACCAGCTGGTTGGTGACGAGCTCGAAGCTCTGGGTGAGCCTCGTGTTGAGGGTTTCCTGGAGCTTTTCGTCCACGGTGTGGCGCATCTGCTCCAGCTTCTGCTCGTTCTTCTCCTGGATTTCCTTCAAGCCCTTGCTCACCGTTTCGGCTATGGTGGTGCGCGCCTCGGCCAGGGCCCCCACCTGCTTCACAGCCGCCTCGGCCGCGTTCTTCTGCAATCCCTCAAGCCGTTCGGCGAGTGTGCGGCTATATGAGTCGAGCCGGTCCTGGACGGCTTTCTGGAACGCGGCCTGGGCCTCGGCCGAGGCTCCCCTCTGGCGATCTATGCTTTCTATGAGCTCCTTGCGTGTCAGGCTCAGGTTTTCCTGCACCTCGCGCCGTATCCCCATGGCCTCGGCGCGCAAGACTTCGGCTTGGCTCTTGTCGCTCTCGGCTATGAGCTTCTGCAGAACCTGGCCCTGCTGTTCTTTCCTGAGGCGGGAAAGGGCAGCCAAGACGAATGCCGTCATCGCGGCAAGAGCGAGAAGGAGGATGAGCGAAATGACGAGAAGGATGCCTTCCATGTCGTTCTCCAGAGGAAGCCGAATTCCCGTTCAGTATAGCGAAGCTGAGGCTTCAAGACAAAGGGTCGGGGCGTCGAGAAAGGAGATCAGAGCTGTCTACCCGACCTCAGCTTTTCCTCGAATCGCTCCAAATCCTTGCCTCTGAGCCCTGGGGATGCCGAGCCCGCTCCATCGAGCCGGGCGCGCAGTTCCTCCATCTCGCGGCTGGAAAAACGCGTGGCGCCGAGGATGTGCCGCCTGAAGCTCTCGGTTGCTGCAGGAGCCACAGCCTGGGCCATGTCCAGGATGACGGCGGCGTAGAGCCTGATTTCCTTCTGGGCATGGGGATCCAGACGCAGGGAGAGGAAGCGGAAAAGATTATGCAGGTCGATCTGCCAATACCATTCTGTATAAAGGGAAAGCGGCAAGTTGATGCGAGCCAATTCCCGCGCGAGGCCCGTATCCACCAAGCTTCCGTACGCTTCATAGGCGGATTTCTGGCCTGCCCGGAACGCGGCTATGAGCTCGGCCGCCTGGGATGCGGGAAGGGGCTCCTCGGATCTGCCCTGTTTGTTGTCCTCGCTCTGGAGGGCAAGGTCGGCAGGAGCGGGGACGTAGAACTCGTCCTTCATGATGGAGTACCTGCCCGACACTTCGTTGACCCTGGCAGTGCGATGGCGTATCCACTGGCGGGCTACGAATATCGGAAGCTTGACATGGAAGGTGAGGATGACCTGCTCGAAGGGCGACGTATGCTCGTGCCTGAGCAAGTAGTCTATGAGACCCGCGTCCTCACGGTAGCTTTTCGTGCCCTCGCCGTAGGAAACCCTGGCGGCTTGCACGATACGGGCATCTCCGCCCAGGTAATCCACCAGCCGGACGAAGCCCTTGTCCAACACCTTTATTTCCTTGTCGAGGAGGGCTTCGGCTTCGGGAACGACGCAATGTGCCATGTTTCGAGCTCCTAGTGTTCAGTATCGTGCGTTTTTTCGCGTTTTTTGCCCGGAAAGCCGAGAAATTCGCCTGAGAACTTATCGAGGGTATACTTGTCCGTGCCGGGGCCGTGGCAGTCCGAACCGTATGTCAGGAAGTATCCGAGAGGCTGGGCGGCCTCGGCCGCGATACGGTTGATCTCCTCGGTCTTCCGCCTGCCCGAATACCAGTACATCTCCAGGCCATCCACGCCCCGAGCGCGGAAATGCTCCAGCTTCGAGCGCACGAGCTCGGCCTGGACGCCCATGGCCTGGGGATCGTCGTTCCAGAGGTGGCCGAAGTGGGGGATGACGGCGAATCCCGAATCGGCGTGAATGGCTTGGACGCAGTCCGCCACCGATGGCTTGGACATGCGGTACTTGGGAAACCTGCCCGGACCGAACCATTCCCGCTTGAAGCGCTTGTACGTGATCGTGGAATCGATAACGCCCCGGCCCTTGAGGAAGAGGAAAAGATCCACTTTGGACCATGAGAGCATTTCGACATCGCACGGCTCCGAAGGCGCGGAAGGCGCACTGTCTGCGGATCCGCCGAGCGCGTAGGGCTCGGCGGCCAGGCGGTCGGCAAGTATTTCCGAAAAGCCCAGATCCTTCCTTCGGAATATGGTTCGGGCCCAATACAAGTAGTATTCCAGGCGTTCGCGGCGATCGTCCAAGACTCGGGCGAGGAGGGCGGAAGTGGTTGGACAATCGCCTGGGCTTCGGGCGAGGGGGAAGTACGCGAGGATTTCGCTTTTATAATCGATCTCGGGTTCGGAGACATCTATCTCGCAGGCGATGATAGCCTCTATCCCCAGCCGGGCGCACTCGGATCGAAAACGGATGGCGCCTCCCATGCTGTCGTGGTCGGTGAGGGCTACGAGGAAAAGCCCCTGCTCGGCGGCCTCCCGGGCTATCTCCTCGGGCCAGATCGATCCGTCCGAGTAGCGCGAATGGAGGTGCAGGTTGGCTTTCATGGCTCGAACCGAGTATAGCCGCCGGGAACGGCTTCTGTCCACCGAAGCCGGGGCGTGGTATACAATGGGAATATGGAGAAAGAGGAGATGATGGAGCGCGAAGGCTATCCGCCGCCCGGACAGGCGTTCTTCGAACTCACCGACACAGCCCTGGAGCGAATAATCTTCGCCATGGAAGACCAATCCAAATCCAGACTCATCGACCTTTCAACCGGAGAGCTGGGCGACTTTGGCGTTCCGCCCCCACCGTGGACTCCCGCCGATGGCTTCAAGCTCATGGAAGGCTTCTGCCAGCGAGTTACCAGTCTCGAGCTGAGGCGCAGGCTCATGGGTGCCCTGTCCCGGGGCAAGGGCGTGTTCAAGGCGTTTCGCCAGGTGCTATCCGAGTACCCGAACGAGGATCAACAGTTCAGGAACTACAAGAACATGATGCTCAGAAGCAGGGTGGAAGCCTGGCTGGCCGATATGCGAGAGGTTTCCGGCCTCGCCCGCCTGGGCCCCGAGCCCGAGGAGTACGAGGAACTGGCGGATGAGGAGTTTTCCATAGAAAAGGGAAGGCTGGGAGATATCGACTTCGATATGGGAGCCGTGGCGGCCCAGGCGGGCGAGGAGGCGCTGGAGCGCCTTCCAGCCGCCGCCGCGATGCTCGAGGAGTGCGCCCTTGCCGACTACTTCCGCCTCCACGCGGAGGCTTGCCAGGTCCACTGGATCGGCAGCGAGGAAGGACCGCCGATC
>DATCUA010000294.1:0-8143 GCA_036567645.1 Rectinemataceae bacterium
TTCATCCAACGGGGATGCGAACCTGAGCGAGTACACGTCCGCGAAAAGCCCCGAACGGGCGAGGGTATCCGAGGCGCGGGCGGCCGCGTGGACGAGAGGCCCCAGGGCGCAGACGAGGAGTCGGGAGCCCTGGCGCCTTCGGGCGAAGACCCCCCGACCCCAGATCAAGGGGAGCGAAGCGAAATCCTCCGAGCACTCCATCTCCGCCTTGGGATACCGCAGGACCACGGGCTCCCCCCTATCCAAAGCTGCCCGGAGGAAGGCCCCCATCTCGGCTTCGCAGGAGGGGGCGAGGACCGAGAGACCCGGAAGGCCGCGCAGGAGGGGGATGTCGTACAGGCCTTGATGGGTTTCCCCGTCCTCTCCCACTGCTCCAGCCCGGTCGAGTGCGAACACCACTCCCAGCCGCGGCAGGACGACATCGTGGATGATCTGGTCCAGGGCGCGCTGCGCGAAGGTTGAATAGATGGCGACCACGGGCTTCAAGCCTCCCGTTGCGAGACCTGCGGCGAAGGTGACCGCGTGTTGCTCGGCAATGCCCACATCGTAGACCCTTCCTGGCAGAACCTTGGCCATGGTTTCCAGGCCCGTTCCCTTCACCATTGCAGCGGAGATGGCCACCAGCCTCGGATCGGCCTTGGCGAGTTCCAAGAGGCTTGCGCCGAAGCTCTTCGTAAAGCTCTGGTTTGGGGATGGGGCGTCGGCGCAAGCGGGAGCCACCCCGTGGAAGGACTCGGGATTCTCCTCCGCCTTGTCGTTTCCCTTGCCCTTCGTCGTCAGCACATGGACGACCACGGGATGTTCCATCCGCTTGGCCTGCCCTAGGGCTCTCGTCAGCATAACGAGATTATGGCCGTCTATGGGGCCGATGTATTCGAATCCGAGATCGGAGAAAAAATTGTTCTTGAAAAATATGGCTTTTACCGCACGCTTTCCCCGCACGACGAAGTCCAGGATGAAGGGTCCGATTCTGGGTATGTTGCCCGCCATGCTGTCGAACTTCCGCCTGAAGCTCTGGTATCGCATTCCGGCGGTGAGTCGGGAAAGGTATCGGGACAGGGCGCCTACGTTCCGGGAAATGGACATTTTGTTGTCGTTGAGCACGACTATGAGGGGGAGTCCCAACTGGACTACATTGGCCAGGGCTTCGTAGGCGAGCCCCGCCGTCAAAGCCCCGTCGCCCACCACGGCCACTACCTTCCCCTCGATGCCGAGAGTGGATCTGGCTTCGAGCAAGCCGAGCGCCGAGGAGAGGGCCGTGGAAGAATGCCCGGTCTCGAAGATGTCGTGAGGGCTCTCCGATCGCTTGGGAAAGCCGGATATGCCCCCCTTGCGCCTGATCTTGGAAAACGCGTCGACCCTGCCAGTGAGTAGCTTGTGCGTGTAGCACTGGTGGCCCACATCCCAGACGATTGCGTCCTTGGGCGACTCGAACACTGTGTGGAGGGCTATGGTAAGCTCTATCACGCCGAGGTTCGAGGCCAGATGCCCGCCATTCGAGGATATAGTCTCCACGATCTTTTCGCGTATCTCCTCGGCCAGGGATCTGAGATCCCTCTCCTTGAGTCCGCGCAAGTCCTCAGGCGACCGTATCTTCGCTAATCGTCTCATCGAAGGGGAGAATAGCATCCCGACTGAGCTTGTTCCAGGCGGTCGGCGGGGCTTGCCTGCCGGGGCGTGAGCAGGCACACTCCATCCATGCGCGACCTCAAGCTATTTTCGCTCACGCTAGCGAGGGAAATCATGCCCGAATCGGAACCTTTCCTGCAATTCGGCGAGCCGCCGAAGGGCGGGGCTGGGCTGAAGATCCCGAGCATACCCCCCGGCCGCTACCTCTTCAGCCAATGGGCGGAATCCGATTTTCCCGATCCTGTGGACGGCCTTGTCGCGATGAGGGGGAGGGCCGAACAGGAAGGAAGGAAGACCCGCGGCCCATGGATCCTCCGATGCGTCGCCGAAGACGGGAAAAGGGTATGGCAGGGACTCAGGGAGCTGGAGCCCTAGGAAAGAACCCCGTAGATCCGCCTAACGCCAGCGCTCGACGACTGCTCCTTCTGTATCTTGAAGGTTCCGAGAACGCCGGTGCGCTCGACATGGGGGCCCCCGCAGACCTCCTTGGAGAAATCCCCGATGGTGTAAACCTTGACGATAGCCTCGTACTTCTCGCCGAACAGGGCTATGGCGCCCGAAGCCTTTGCTTCTTCGAGAGGCATCATGGCCATGCTCACGGGGAGGTCGCGGGCTATCTGCTCGTTCACTATCCTTTCCACCTCGGCCAGTTCATCCTTCGTCATGGGAGCCGGGTGGGAAAAATCGAACCGAACGCGCTCAGCGGTTATATTGGAGCCCTTTTGCGCCACGTGGCTCCCCAGGACCCGGCGCAATGCCGTGTGGAGAAGGTGCGTGGCCGTGTGATATTTGGTGGAGATCTCGCTCATGTCGGCCAGGCCCCCCTTGAACACCTGCTCGCTCCCAGCCCTGGAAAGCTCCTGGTGCTTCTTGTAGGCTTCGTCGAACTCGTGGCGATCGACTGTCAGCCCGCCTTCTTTTGCCAGTTCCTCGGTGAGCTCTATGGGGAAGCCATAGGTGTCGTAGAGCTTGAAGGCCAAACGGCCCGACATGACCCTCTGGGGATTCTTGAGGAGATTGGGCAGCATCTTGGCGAACTCGTGCTCACCGGTCTTCAGGGTTTCCAAGAACTTGGCTTCCTCCTTGCCCAGCTCTTCGACGATCCTCGCCCTGTTCTCTTCCAGCTCGGGATATGGCTCGGCGTAGGTATCCACCACTCTGGCGGCCGGCTTGGAGAGGAAGGAGCCCTCGATGCCGAGCTTGCGCCCGTGGCGCACCGCCCTGCGGATGATGCGCCTGAGCACGTATCCGGCTCCTACGTTGGAAGGCAGGACGGCTTTCGGATCGCCGAGAATGAAGGTGGCCGTCCTCACGTGGTCGGCAACGATTCGGAAGGACCTGTCCAGATCGGACTCCCCTTTGCCGTAGCTCTTGCCCGAAAGCCTTTCCAGTTCCGCTATGATGGGGGCGAAAGCCTCCGTCTCGTACACGGATCCGACTCCCTGGAGGACTGCCACGGTTCGCTCCAGACCCATGCCCGTGTCCACGTTCTGCGCGGGGAGCTTCAGGAGCGTCTTCTCATCCACCCGGTTGAACTCCATGAACACGTTGTTCCAGATCTCCATCCAGTTTGAAGGATCGGTGCCCTTGTTGGATCCAGGAGGAGGATTCCCCTCCCCTGTCCAATAGAAGATTTCGGTGTCGGGGCCGCAGGGTCCAGTGGGACCGGCTGCCCACCAGTTGTCCGAGGCTCCCAGATAGGCTATGCGATCTTCGGGCATGCCCAGGGATTTCCAGGCCTCAGCCGAGATCTCGTCGCGCGGGGCGTTCTCGTCACCAGCGAAGACGGTTACCGATATCTTCTTCGGATCCAGGCCCAGGCATTCGGCCGAGACGAGGAATTCCCAGGAATAGGCTATGGACTCTTTCTTGAAATAATCACCGAGTGACCAGTTGCCCAGCATTTCGAAGAAGGTGAGATGGGCGGAATCCCCTACTTCGTCTATATCGCCGGTGCGGATGCACTTCTGGTAGTCGGTCAGGCGCTTGCCGGCAGGATGGGCTTCGCCGAGGAGGTAGGGCACCAAGGGGTGCATGCCGGCGGTCGTGAAGAGCACTGTCGGGTCGTTCTCGGGAATGAGGGATTTCCCGCTAATCTCGACATGGCCGCGCGACGTGAAGAATTGGATGTATTTCTTTCTCAGCTCGTGGATCGTGATCATGCGCGCAAGTGTATTCGGGCGGGCTGGGAGGGTCAAGACGAAACCTGGATAGCGCCGGAGCCGGGTTGTGTCCGAAGATGCAGGATTCCCGCCGAAGCAACGCGACCGAAGCAGAGAGAAAGCGTAAAAAACCTGCGCCCTATCTTGAATGAATGTTCACTCATTATATACTAGGAGCATGAAAATCCTCATAACAGGCGGATTCGGCAACGTGGGCAGGAGCGCGGTAGCGGCCTGTCTGGATGACGGCCACGAAGTGACGGTATTCGATACTCCGCGAACATTCGAGAAGAACGGCAAAGGCCTGAAGGCCCTGATACGGACCGGATGGAGAGGCTGCAGGATCCTCTTCGGCGACATACGAAAAAAGGAAGACCTCGAACGGGCTTTAGCATCGGTATCGGGCGGACCCGACGCCGTAATCCACCTCGCCGCCCTCATACCTCCGGTGGCCGACCGGGACGAAGCCTTGACCGAAAGCATCAATGTAGGCGGCACCCTCGCCCTCCTCGATGCCTGCGCGAGCCTGCCAAGAAAGCCGAAGATCGTCTTCGCCTCCTCCATAGCCATCTACGGTGACAGGATATCCGAACCCTGGATTTCGACCAGCGACCCCGTGCGCCCCAACGACCTCTACGCGCGCACCAAGGCCGCGTGCGAAGAGGCTATACGTTCGTCGGGCCTGGAATATTCCATATTGAGGCTCTCCTATGTCGTCTGGGCCAAGTGGTTCCCCTTCGATCCCCTCCTCTACTCCATGCCCCTCGCTACGAAGATCGAGATCATCCACACCGAGGACGCAGGCCGCGCCTTCGCCAAAGCCGCGGCCGATCCCCGGGCATCGGGAAAGATACTCGACATCGGCGGCGGTGCGGCGTGCAGGACGAGCTTCGACGTCTTCCTCGAGCGGATCTTCTTCCATTTCGGCCTTGGTGGAGCGAAATTCTTGCCGAGAAACGCCTTCGCGAGTTCGGGTTTCCATTGCGGATGGTACGCGGATTCGGACGAAGCGGAAGCCCTCCTTGGCTTCAGGAGGAAAAACCTGGAAGACTTCTACGAGGAAGTGCGCTGGGAGGAACGCTTCGTGCGACCTTTCGCGCGGCTGGTCGCCCCTTCGATCAAGCGCTGGCTGGTGGGGAAGAGCCCAAGACTGGCCGAGGAACGGAAGAAGGCGAAGATTCGGGAAGGGGCCGACCCAAAACCCCTTCGACTGTCGCGGCAAGAAAGGCGATGAGCTCATCCCTGCCAAGGGCCAGGCTCTGCCTATGGATGAGGCGAGCCGCTTCCAGACATCCCAGGAGGAGGACGGCCAAGCCCGTGCGAAAGTGCTTTGGCTCGAAGTTGGCTGGGGTTGGAGAGGAATCCATGCATCCGATCACGATCTCCGAGAGAAAGTCAGAAAGGTAGTCCAGTTTGGCTTCAAGGCCCGAGTACTTCCCCGCGCGGGACAGGAGTATGGCGATGAGATCGAGATCCTCGAAAAGCGAGGGCAGGGCTTCTCGCAGGAGATAGGCGAGCTGTGCGAGGCGGATGTCCTGTAACCCCGCGCCCGGCTGCATCTCGCGCCCACAGGCGTCTACGCCAGAGCGCAGCCTTCCGAGAAACTCGCTCCAGCCCTCCTCTATGATGCTTTCCAGGAGCCCTTCCTTGGAGTCGAAATAGGTATAGATGCTGCCCACGGGCAGGCCGACCGACCGCGCCAGCCCGCCCATCGAGGTCGACTCGTATCCGGCGAGGGCAAAGCTCCGCTTGGCCTCGGAGAGGATGGCCTGTCGTTTGTCGGCATCCTTCCTGCGCGCCATCAGCTATTCTCCCCGCCGCCCGAGCGCCGCACGAATACGCCGAGCTCCCTGTTCTTCTCCACATCGTCCCAAGGGAAAATGCGGCCATTCATCGCTATATACACCCCGGGAGGGAGGATCTGGACTGCGCCGAAGGCGGTGCCGAAATTGAAGAGGGCGTCGGAATCCTGGATCTGGTAGGGGATCATTGCTCCCGTGAGCACGATCGTCTTGGGAAGGGCAGCTCCGCCCAGGAGGGATGCGGTCCTCGTCATCGTGTCGGTGCCGTGGGTGATCACGATCATTCGCTCGGGCGCGAGGGCGCAGGCGGACAGTACGGATTGGCGGTTCTCGTCTTGCATCTGGAGGCTGTCGATCAGCTGGTTGAGCTCCACTTCTACGGGGATGGATACCCGCGCCCGCCTCAATATTTGCGGGATATGGGTTTCCCTGAAGGTGAGCTCGCCCCTGATCTCGTCGTAATGCTTGTCGAAGGTCCCGCCTGTGACGATGATGCGAATTCCGTCCCTTTCCATGCCTCGAGTATTGTCCCACTCCCCGCGCTTTGTTAAGCCGTCGGCACGAGGGGCAGACGTGCACATCCGAGTGCGGCATCCGAGTTCCATATCGCGAAAAATCTGGCCCTTCCAGTGCGCGGAGAGGAGGCACACAGGATACGGTATTTACTATTTTCTTTTATTAAATCGAATAATCGAGCATCAAACCACCCCCTTGACCATCTCGCGCCGATCTTTACAATAGAAACGCCTGGGAATCGGCGCCGCGGCGCGCTATCCTTCAAGGGCAAGGAGTGCTTATTGAGGTTGATTAAAAGCATCGCGCGCAAGGCGAAAGGGGCCGTGTTCTTATGCGTTCTGGCCGGTCTGATGATGGCCGCCTGCTCCCCTTCCCCTTCGGTCAATCTGGAATTGGACAGCGAGGTCCTGGCTCTCGCGCTCGACACGAAAAAGTTGCCGGTCAACATCGAAGAGAATTCGCAAGAAGATATTATCTCCTTATATTATAAGGACTTGCAGACAAGGCCAAAGGTAGTCGACTTTTTCTCGGCTTTGACCAAGTCCAAGCCGGTAGCCCTGGCAATTCTTGAATCGGCTTGCAAGCACAGGGTGCCCGCGAGCCTTGCCTTCGCTATAGCCTATGAGGAAAGCCGCTTCAATCCCAAGGCCCTCGGCAAGAACCCGGGTTCCGTGGACCGGGGGCTCTTCCAGCTCAATTCTATAACCTTCCCCGAGATGAGCGAAACCCAGGCCTTCGACCCCGAGTACAACGCATCGGAGGGGATGAAATACTTCCGACACGTGCTCGACATCTCGGGCAACGAGGTGGCGGCCCTAGCAATGTACAACGCCGGGCGTACCCGGGTTTCACAGAAGGGTGCGCCCGTGAAGACCCTGGACTACATCTCGCGGGTCCAGACATACGAAGAGAACATAGCCAGCCTATTCACGGCTAAAGTGGTAGCGCAAAAGGGTCTAGTAGGCAGGGTGAGGCTCGGACTCGCCGCTGGCCGGGCCGACTAGGATCGCCTGATAGCGGCGGTGAGGAGCCTGATCGATTCCTCCAGCGAGGAAGTATCCGGCTTGCCCAGCACAGTCACCCGGAAGACAGCAGCCTCGATCATGGCATAGACCAATTCCCCGGTAGCCTTTACCGGAACAGTATCGGGAAACTCCCCGGAGCGCTTGCCTTCGATGACGATGACAGAAAGAATGTGCCGCATCCGAATGGTGCGCCGCCTCACCCTCTCGTCGGGATCCCCGCCTGCAGTCTTGAGGCGCAGCAAGTAGTCGAGGACAACGGAGAGGAGCCTCGATTCCTTGGAGCACTCTTTTACCACCCGACCCGAAACCTGGGCCAGTTTGTCGGCAGCCGACAGGGCGGGATTGCCCACTATTCCGAGTATTTCGGCCTCCAGGCCTTCCATGAAGCGTTTGATGCAGGAAGAGAAAATCTCCTTCTTGTTGTCGAAATACAGGTAGAGGATGGTTCTGGTTATCCCGCAGCGCTCAGCGATCTTCTGAAAGGTGGTGTCCTTATACCCCTCGTTGACGAATACATCGAGGGCTTTGTCGAGGATCTCGTCCTTGCGCTTGTCGTGCTCCACGGGAACTGACACTTTTACCTCCTGCGTTTGATCGTCAGTATACCAGGAAGGCCCTTTCCTGGGTAGGGCTCTGCAGGCCGTCGAACCGTGATCGAGGCTTCTCCCGATGCGCCCCCAAGTTTCCTCGGCATCGGGGAAGAAACCCAACTTGTACGCGGCCTGGGCGGAAGCTATAGTAAGCCCATGGATTCCACGAAACCCATGCCCCTTTTCTGTACGCTTTCGGCGATCGAGCCAGACCAGGCCAGCCCGACCTCGGGAGACAGGGTGATGGAGTTCCATGTCCATGCCGCCATTCGCTCTGCCATCGGCCTCGACTCGGCCTTGTTCAGGAGCACAGGGAATATAATTTTGGCCGACTTCGCCTCGGCCAGGGCTTTTGCGCACAAGCTGAGAGAAAGGAAGCAGGTAAACGGCGCCGATACCGCCTCCGTCTCGGCCGGAAG
>DATCUA010000295.1:0-3744 GCA_036567645.1 Rectinemataceae bacterium
TCATCATCAGGCTGTTGAAAAAAGCCTTGCGCAGGTAGGCGGACTTGAAGGTTTCGGCGTAAGCCTGGAAGGAATAGTTCTCCCCGGGCTTGAGACTCTGTAGGGCCACGCTCGCGATGGGATAGACGACGAAGAGGACAAGAGAGCAGAGCGTGAGGATGGACACCGCCAGGAGAAGCGGGTCCCGGGCCAGCCGCTTCAGGTCTGCAGCTGTCCGGGACAGGAGGTCGGGCTTCGTCATGCTTTGCAGCTATCTCACTTTGCGGTCAGCACTTCCTGAACCCACCTCTCCACCAGGCGCTTTTTCTGCTCGCCCGCCCAGATCGGATCGACGTCGATGGTCTTCAGGCTCTCGAACTCGGGCATACCCTTGCCGAGCTTGGCTCCTGCGAGGACGGGGTAGAAGTAGGTCTGCTTGTCGGTGAAGACGTTCTGGCCCTTGACGGTTTCGAGCCAGTCCACGAGAACCTGGGCGGCTTCCAGGTTCTTGGCGCCCTTGATGATGGACACCGCGGGAGCCTCGAACCAGACGCCTTCCTTCGGGAAGACCACTTCCACGGGGAAGCCCTTCTCTATAGCCTCGAAGAATGCGGGAGTGAACTGGAGGGCCACGGCGCACTGCCCTACCTGGACGGCCTTGGAGGGAGCCGTGCCCGAGGAGGTGTAGGTCTGGACGTTGGGCGCGAGTTTCTTCATATAGTCGAAGGCCTTGTCCTCGCCCATCATGACGACGAGGGAGGCTACGATGTTGTAAGCCGTGCCCGAGGACTGGGGAGAGGGCATCTGGATCTGGCCCTTGAAGGCTGGGTTGAGGAGGTCGGCCCAGCTGGTTGGCTTAGGGGCGCCGATCCTCGCCAGCACTTCCTTGTTGACGGCGAAGGCCATGGGGTTCATGTAGAATGATCTCCAGTAGCCCTCGGGGTCCTTGAATTCCTTGCCCAGCTTGTCGAAGCCCGGGCCCTTGTAGGGCTGGGTGAGCTTTTCGTTCTTGGCGATGATGTGGTTTTCGCTGGGGGCGCCGAACCAGACGTCGGCCTGGGGATTGGAGGACTCGGCCTTGATCCTCGTGTAGGCAGGGCCCGAAGAGAGCTGGACGAACTGCACGGCTATCCCGGTTTCAGCGCTGAAGGCGTCCAGGATCTTCTTGGCGTTCACTTCGTCCACGCTCGAATAGACGACGACGGTCTGACCGGGCTTGGCGAAGACAGGGAGGGCGGCCAGGGCGAGGATGACAGCCATCGCGGCGATGAGCTTTTTCATAGAAACCTCCGATACGGGTTTAAGTGAATCGTACCCGTCCATCCTAGAGGCGCTTTGCCCATACGTCAAGGTTTTTGCGAAATGAAGGCGCGGACAGGATAGCGGGAAGACGAAACTAAAGCTCCAGTTCTTCCCAAATCCTCAATCCGCCGACATTTCTGAAGTGCTTGTCGAATGTCACCAGCTTTGATCCGGTCTCTATGGAATGCGCAGCGATCCAGATATCGTCCAGAGGAATCATTTTCCCTCTCCCGCGCAATTCGGCCTTGATCTCGCCGAATATCTCGGCTGTCTCCATGGTCACGTCGAGGACGAGTACCCCCCTCTTGCTCAGGAAAGATTGGAGCTCTTCCCGGTTCTTAACGAGCTTTCCTCCTCCTAGAAAACCGGCGAAGAGCTCCCCGATCACGATCGTCGAGATATAGACGACTTCCGATTCGACTATGTACTTGAAAACACGCTCGTCGCCGGCCATGAAGGCGCTATAGGCGTTGGTATCGAGGGAAATCTTGGTCATGTATCCCAATCCGCCGCGTCCACCGACTCGAGATCTGATATCCTCGATTCGAAGGCAGTCCTTTCTTCCTCAGTCCATGTTCCGAACAAATCCGCGAAAGCCTCCCGCTTCTCGGCTTTCCTGTCGTCCACGAGGTACGTGTGCAGGATAGCTTTGATGGTCTTGTTTTGGCTGAGTCCGAGTTCTTTCGACTTCTCGGCGAGCTTCTTATCGAGGACGGCATCGATGCCGTGGATCGTTATAGACTTCATACTGTCTCCAAATCTGAACCACTTTGTATTAAATTATAGTTCACAATGTGGTTCCGGACAATGCGGCCACCCAACTCGAACTGAACCGTCAATCCTGACAGCCGCCTCGATCACTCCAGATCCGGCAGATCCACCCAACGCCGCGTCTTCCAGCTCTCGAGGCCTGCTTCCGCCAGCTGGACGCCCTTGGCCCCGGCGAGGAGATCCCAGGGGAAGGGATCGTCCTGGGCTATGTGGAGGAGGAACTTTTCCCACTGTACCTTGAAGGCGTTGTCGGGGACATCCCGCGTGGGGAGCTTGGCCCAGTCCTCGTAGTAGTCGATGGGGCTGGGGATGTCCGGATTCCACACGGGCTTGGGCGTCATGGCCTCGGACTGGATAAAGCATTCCCGCAGGCCGGCCACGGCCGTGCCCTTCGTGCCGTCCACCTGCATGGTAAAGAGGTCGTCGCGGCGCACGCGCACCGCCCAGGATGAGTTGAACTGGCAGATGACGCCGTTCTTCAGCATGAAGGTTCCGTAGGCCGCGTCCTCTGCGGTGCAGGCATATTCCCTGCCCATCTCGTCCCGCCGCTTTCCGATGTGGGTGGCGCCGAAAGCGGAGAGGGAAGCTATCTCGCCGAAGAGATTGTCGATCACGTAGCGCCAGTGGCAGAACATGTCGATCATGATCCCACCGCCCTCTTCCTTCCTGTAGTTCCAGGAGGGCCGCTGGCAGGGCTGAGAATACCCATCGAACACCCAATAGCCGAACTCTCCGCGAACCGAGAGGATTTCGCCGAAAAAACCCGTGTCTATGAGGTACTTCAGCTTGAGGAGTCCTGGCAGCCAGAGCTTGTCCTGCACGACACCCTGCTTGACGCCTGCAGTCTTCGCCAGCCTGTAGAGCTCCAGAGCTCCGGCAGCGGTGGTGGCCGTGGGCTTTTCGCAGTACACGGCCTTGCCCGCGGCTATGGCCCGCGCAATGCCGGACTGGCGCTGGGCGGTAGTCTGGGAATCGAAATAGATCTCGCAGGCCGGATCGGAGAGGGCGAGATCGAGGTCGGTCGTCCAGCGCTCCACCGAATAGGCCTTTGCGAGCGCGGCGAGCTTGCGCTCGTCCCTGCCCACCAGGATGGGCTCGGGCACGATCCGGGAACCGTCGCGGAGCTTCACGCCTCCCTGGTCGCGGATGGCGCAGACGGAGCGGGCCAGGTGCTGGTTCGTGCCCATTCTTCCGGTAACCCCGTTCATCACGATGCCGATGCGTCTGTCCTTCATACTTTCTCCTTGAATGAGCGCAAGATACGCGCGAGGAACTCGTCCTGATCCATGGCCCAGAGCCTGTTTGAAAAAATCTCCATTTCGACGAAGCCTGAGAATCCCGCCCTTTCCACCCAGGAGCGGATGAGCCGGATGTCTATACAGCCCTCGCCAGGCAAGCCTCTATCGTTAAGGAAGTCGATCGTGGGCGTTCGCCAGTCGCATACATGGAAGGCCAGAATCTTGCCCAGGGCTCCGCAACGCAGGATCTGGGATTCGAGATCGGGATCCCACCAGAGGTGGTAGACATCGACGGCTACGCCGAGCATAGGGCTACCGATTCTCTCGCAGAGGTCGGTGGCCTGCCCGAGGGTGTTGATCACCGAGCGGGCATCGGCGTACATGGGGTGGAGGGGCTCGACTGCCAGCTTGACGCCCAGTCGCTCTGCCTCGGGAAGGATGGCCTCGATGCCGA
>DATCUA010000296.1:0-6672 GCA_036567645.1 Rectinemataceae bacterium
GAGCCTGGCGGGGCAGCCCTCGGCTATGACCTCGGCCAAGGCCGAGCCCAGTCCGCCGATCACGTTGTGATCTTCCACGCTCAGGGCGCGGCCGCATCGGCCGAGGACGCCGGCTATGCCATCGACATCGAGGGGTTTGAGGGTGTGGACTTCCACCACCGTGGCCTTGATGCCGCGGGCTGCCAGGGAATCCGCGGCCGCGAGCGCGCGGTTGACGACGAAACCATGGCAGAAGAGGGCGAGATCCGAGCCGTATTCCTTGAGGATGCGGATCTTTCCTATCTCGAAGGGGGTTCCGTCGGGGAACACCCGCTCCTCGCGCCCGGAGCCAGCTCGGATGTAGACGGGACCATCCAGGTCGACCGAGGCGAGGACAGCCTGGCGCACCTGGTCGCCGTCCGCTGGGCAGAGGATGGTGAAGCCTGGAATGGTCCGCAAGATGCCGATATCCTCGATGAACTGGTGGGACACTCCCTCCCGGTTGCCTCCGAAGAGCCCGGCGTTGACGCCCACGAAGCGCACCTGCTGACGTGGATAGGCGACGAAGGTGCGCATCTGCTCGCAGGCACGCATAGTGAGGAAGCCGGCGTAGGTGCAGAGGTAGGGCTTGAGCCCGGCGGCCGCGAGCCCGGCCGAAATGGCGACGCCGTTCTGCTCGGCAATCCCCACTTCGATCACCCTGTCCGGCCATCGCTGAAGGAAGGGCTCGCCCTTGACCACCTTCAGGGAATCGGTGGACACGAAGACGATGTCGGGGCGCTTTTCGGCGAGCTGGACCAGGCCTTCCCTGAAGCCGACCCTGGTGGAAACATATTCCGGGCTCATTTTCGGCCTCCCAGTTCGGTCATAGCCGCTTCGTACTCGGCATCGGTATAGACGCGCTTGTGCCAGCTGTTGTCCCCTACCATGAAGGACACGCCCTTGCCCTTCACCGTCTTGGCGATGATGGCCTGTGGCCTGTCCTTCACCGCCTTGGCGGCTTCGGCGGCTTCGAGGATTTGGGCAAGATCGTGGCCGTCTATCGTCTGCACATGCCAGCCGAAGGCTAAGAACTTGTCCTCTAGGGGATAGACGCCCGTTATCTCGCCGACGGTGCCCCCGCTCTGGTAGTTGTTGTTGTCGACGAAGAGGGTGAGATTGGAGGCTTTCTGGTGCCCGGCGCACATGGCGCCCTCCCAGATGAGGCCCTCGCCCAGTTCCCCATCTCCGCAGATGACGTAGACCCGATAATCCAGCTTTCTGATGCGGGCGGCCAGGGCCATGCCCAGGCCTACGGAGAGCCCGTTGCCGAGAGACCCCGTGGTGGCGTCCAAGCCCCTGGTCTTGGGAGCGTAGGGGTGGCCCTGGAGATGGGAATCGAGGAAGCGGAGAGTGAGAAGCTCTTCGGCCGGAAAGTAGCCGCGCCTGGCGAGTGCCGAGTAGAGGGCGGGGCAGGCGTGGCCCTTGGAGAGGACGAAGCGGTCCCGCTCCTCCCAGTCGGGCTTGGCCGGATCGATCTTGAGGATGTCGAAGTAGAGCGCCGTTATGATGTCGGCCGCTGACATCGAGGGGGATGGGTGGCCGTCCTTGGTCTTGTACACCATTTCCACGATGTCGCGGCGAGTCTGCCTGGCCATCTCCTCCAGGACGGAAAGCCTTGCCTTGTCTATCATGTCAGTTCTTTCCCTCCAGGAGGCGCTTGATCATCTCTATGGCCAGGCGGGGGCTCGAATACACGGTCTTGCCCGTGAGGGCGCGCAAGGGCTCCTCCATGCGGGCCATGGAGCCCTGGGCGAGGAGAATGAGGTCGCAATCGGCGGCAACCGTGGCTGCGGTTTCGGCCACGAACCGGTCGTGGGTGGCCGCGTCGCCCGCGGTTATGGCTTGGAAGGCGCCCTGTGCGACGGCTGAAATGGCCTCCACCCTCCTTCCGGCCTCCTCGGCGCAGCGGCGGACGAGGTCGAGGGTGGGATCGAGGGTCGTGGACAGCGTGGCGAGGACGGCGATGCGCGAGGCTTCCATGACAGCCCTTCGCGCCATGGCCTCGTCGATGCGCACGATGGGAACGGGGATGAATTCGCGAGCCGCGTACACGGCTTCGCCGATGGAAGAACAGGTGTTGAGGATGAGCTCTGCTCCTGCGGAGGCGGCGGCATCGTAATACGAATACAGACGGCGCCGGACGGGCGGCGTAAGTTTCCCCTCCGCTATGATTTCGGCGATCATGGAGTCGTCGAGGATGTTCATGATCCTGTAGCCGGGCAGGGCTTCCTTGAGTTGGTCCGAAAGGGGCTTCACGAGGGCGACACCCGTGTAGATTGCCGCGATGGTTCTCATGCCTTCAACCTCGCTCGTCGGAGACTCGGTGCGGCCGAGTTTCCAGATTGAATCATAGGACGTATGATGTCCTATGATTAGAGTATGAGGGCTGTTCTCGCTTCTGTCAAGGAAAATCGCGCCGAGAGAGTCGTGGCGAAACGCAGGCGCGGGCTAGGGCATCTCACGTCCGCGGGACGCCGCGAAGAGGCTGTACCATTCCTCTCTGCTCAGGCTAATAGCCGTGGCTCGGGCGCAATCGGCGAGGCGGGACGGCTTGGAGGTGCCCAGGACCGGCATTATGCCAGAGGGATGCCTGAGGAGCCATGCGAGGGCTATGGCCTCGGGCGGTTCGCCCCTGGCCTCAGCCATGGCATGGAGGAGGATGGCGGCCTTGGACTTGGAGCCTTCAGATGCGGACTGGCCGAAAAGGGCCCCGCGGTCCAAGGGGCTCCAGGCCTGGAGCGAGACCCCTTTGAGACGGCAGTACTCGAGGACGCCTTCCCAGCCGTCCGGATAGCTCGGGCTATCCTGGTTGAAGGAGATGCCGGCTTCGACGAAATCGGAGTGGAGAAGGCTCATCTGGAGTTGATTGGCCACGAGTGGAAAGGGGAGGAAGCTTTGGAGGTACTCCATCTGAGCCCGGTTCTGGTTGGAAACACCGAAATACCGCACCTTGCCCTGGGTCCTCAAGGCCGAAAATGCCTCGGCGATCTCTTCGCCCTCCCAGAGCGGATCGGGCCTGTGAAGGAGAAGGATATCCACGTAGTCGCACTTGAGGCGGCCGAGAGAGCCCTCAACGGATCTGAGGATATGTTCCTTGCTGAAATCGTAGCGGTGAGGCGAACCGGGAGGCTCACCGGCCCAACGGATGCCGCACTTGGTTTGGATGATGATATCGGGTCTCGAGCCCGGGCGTTCGGCCAGGGCGCGGCCGAAGACCTCCTCGGCCCTGCCGTAGGCGTAGACGTCGGCGTGGTCGAAAAAACGTATATCGAGGTCGAGCGCCGCGGAGAGGAAGTCGCGAGCCTGGGAAAGGAGGGAGGAATCGAGCTCGCGGGACCTGTCCCAGCCGCCTCCGAGGCCCATGCAGCCTGCTATGAGGCGGGATGTCCTGATATCCGTGCCTGGCAACTGAACGCTTTCCATGCCTATCCCCCGAAGCCCCAGCCTTGGCCTAGCCGTGCCTGTGGAAATCCCAGCCGAGATAGCGGCCGACAGCCTCTTCCAGGACATCGACAACCCTGCCGCGAGCCATGGCCACGTGATGCTCGTATCCTTGCCGCGTCACGTGAGTCATGAGGCCGCGGATGTCGGGGATTCTGCATACGGCTATGCCTCCATCCATGCCGAAGGGCTCGGCCACGAACTCCCCCTCCCCTCCGTAGCATCGCAACGCCCCCCGCGCGTCGTCCGTGGAAAGGCGGAAATAGCTGAAGGGGCCGGGCGCCACATGGCCCTTTATCGCCCCGAAGCAGTTTTCGGCTCCGAAGGTTTCGCCTAGGAGGTCGAGATTCGAAATCTCGATGGGAGAGCCCATGAAGCTTCTGGGGAAGTTGGAGCAATGCGTGCCCACAACGAGATCCGCCCTGTCGCCGTAATTGTTGTTCCAGTCCAGGAGCGCGGCCGGCTGGCCTGTGGCCAGGCTGAGGGCGTACATGGAGACGGCTCCGGTTACATCGACTTCGCAAGCGCTTGGGCGCAAGGATTCCCCGGCCATGCTCATGGTGAGGCAGGAGGCGCAACCGTAATTCTTCTCCAGGGAGTTCCAGCACTGGATCGCGGATGCGTCGCAGCCGTTTTCGTCGAGCCAGCGATCGATGGCGAGAGAGAGCTTGGCCTGCCTCAAAACCTTGGCAGGAGGTATGGATGCCGGGACGGTGCCGTAGCCGAGTATCCGGTTCACCTTGTCCAGGAGGGCAGGCTCGGAATCATCCGTCGACTCGGCCGCGGAGAATATCTCGGAGAGATCGACCGGGACGACGGTGATGCCAGAGCGCTGGAGGAGCTTTTCGCTATAGCGCACTGTCTGGAAGGCCGAGGGGCGGGCCCCCACAGCGCCGATCCTGGCCGACCTGAGCCCCCGAACCGTCCTGCAGATCCGGGCGAAGAAGTCCAGGTCGGCGGCGAACTCCTCGCTTCCGGGATCGATCACGTGGCTACGCGTGTCGGTCCAGGGGATGCCGTACTGGTAGAGATTGTTGCATACGGAAATCTTCCCGCACCAGGAATCCCTCCTGCCCTTGACGCCCAGTTCGGAGAGCTTGTCCGGGCAGGCCTGGACGAGGACGGGCACGCCAAGGCCCGCGAGCCGTATGGTCTCGACCACCCCGATTTCGTCGCCGAAGTTGGCCAGGGCGACGATGATGCCGTCTATCTTGCCCGCCGAATCGCGGAAGAGCTCGGCGTACTTCCTTGCGTCCTCGATGCCGGAAACCGCCCCGTCGGGGGTGAGAGATGGCTGGCCGATGACAGCCTTTATCCCCTTCTTCCTGAGCTGGGACAGGATGTCCTTCCTCACTCCCGCCGCGTGGGCTGCGTTGAAGAAGAGGCGAGAGCTCACGATAACCCCGAAGCTCAGGGGGGCTTCCACCTTGTTCGACGGCGCGGCAGCGAAGGCCGGGATCGGGGTCGGCGATTCGGACGGAGAGCTAGCCTGGACGCTGGATCGGACTTGTTTTTTAGGCATTTCGATCTCCTTGCGTGGGGAATTGGGCATTTCATTGAACCTTGCGCGATATGGCCTGCGCCACCGCGGACCTCCATCCCTCGGCGAGGCGGTCGCGAGCGGATCTTTCCATCGAGGGAAGATAGGTGGTGGCGTCGGCTGGCAGGGCTTCCAGGGCAGGAAGGCCTGCCCAGAGCCCGGAGGCGAGACCGCCCATCAAAGCAGATCCCATGGCCGAAAGCTCGTCCCGCGAAGGGGCGATGACCGGGATGCCGAGCATGTCGGCCAGGAACTGCATGAGGAGGGCGTTCCTGGTAGGGCCGCCATCCACATGCAGGAAGGCTAGGGGGGACTTCGATCCGGCATCGAGGGCCCGCACGAGATCCATGATCTGGTAGGCGATGGATTCTATGCCGGCCCTGGCGAGGTGGCGCTTGTCGGATCCGTGGGAGAGCCCGGTAATACAGGCTCTGATATTCTGCTCCCAATACGGCGCGCCGAGCCCGGAAAAAGCAGGCACGATATAGACCCCGCCCGAATCGGGAAGCTCGGAGGCGAGGCGCTCGGCTTCCTCCTCCGAGCCGAATATCCCCAGCTTGTCCTTGAGCCAGGCGAGGGTGTAGCCGGTGGAGTGGATGTTGCCTTCGAAGACGTAGGAAGGGGCGCCTTTCAAGCCCCAGGCGAGGGAGAGGACGATACCCTCGGGCGGCTCAAGAGGCGCCGGGCCTATGTTGGACATGAGGGAGGAACCCGTGCCGAAGGTGGCCTTGGCATCGCCCTGGCGCCAGCCCCGGTGGCCGAAGAGGGCGGCATGAGAGTCGCCCATCACGCCTCGGATCGGCAGATCCTTTCCCGCGCCCAGGATCCGCGCCGTTCCAAAATCCGCGTCCGAGGATAGCACGCGGGGCAGATGGAGGCCGGAGAGGCCGAAGATCTCGAGGAGCTCTTCATCCCATTCTAGGCGGCGCAGGTCGAAAAGCATGGTGCGGGACGCGTTGGAATAATCCGTGACGAAGCTCTTCCCGCCCGTAAGCCTCCAGATTATCCAGGAATCCACGGTGCCAGCGGCGAGCCTGCCCGAGGAGAGGGCGTGCGCAACCCTGGGGGAATTCCTCACGAGCCAGGCGAGCTTCGAGGCGGAAAAATAGGGATCGAGGAGAAGGCCCGTGCGCTCGCGGACCAGGGCGCCCGCCCCAGAGCTCTCGAGCTCGCGGCAGATGGGTGTCCCCCTCGTGTCCTGCCACACGAGGGCATTGTGCAGGGGCTCGCCGGTCTCGATATCCCAGGCGACTACCGTCTCTCGCTGGTTGGTCATGGAAAGGCAAATGGGGTCGGGAGGGAAGGCTTGTGGCGCCTCGACACGCGCCTCCATGTGCGCTTGGTCCAAAGCGAGAGTACAGGTTTCGAGGAAGTTGGCGAAGATCTCTTCGGGGTCGTGCTCGACATAGCCGGCTTGGGGATAGATCTGCCTATGCGGCTTGGACGCCTTGGCCACCGTCCGCCCCTGGGCGTCGAAGACGAAGGCCTTGGTGGATTGGGTGCTCTGATCCACGGCCAGAACGCAGGGGCCGCCCATGGCCTAGGCCCTTCCCTTTTCCGCGACGAGGGACCGCGCGGCCGCGGCCAGGCCCGTGCCCGTGAGCCCGTAATGCTCGAACAGCTCGGCAGAACTGCCGCAGGGCGCCCATTCGTCCGGAACGCCAAGGATG
>DATCUA010000297.1:0-6970 GCA_036567645.1 Rectinemataceae bacterium
CCCGGTGGAGGAGAAGACCGAGTTCACCGTCGTCCTCAAGGCCGGCGTCCCCGCCGACAAGAAGATTTCCATCATCAAGGAAGTCCGCGCCATCACCGGTCTGGGCCTGAAGGAGGCCAAGGACCTCGTGGAAGCCGGAGACAAGCCCCTCAAGGAGAATGTCTCCAAGGACGAGGCCGCCAAGCTCAAGAAGCAGATCGAGGACGCCGGCGGCGCCGTCGAGATAAAGTGAGCTTTTCGGCCTTCCCCCTGGGGAGGGCCGAGGGCCGAAGCCACGCTATCCCCGGCCGCAAGATCGGGGAAAGCGCGGTTTTCCGGCTGCGTTGATTCTGGCGGTGGCCCTTGGGCCTGCTCGATCGACAGCGCATCCGGATGACCGAAAGTATCGATTCGCGCACCTACAGCCCCGAAGCTGGCAAGGCTTCGGGTTTTCGCGCCTTCCGCACGGCGCGGCTTCAGGAGGGGTAAGGGATGGCATATTCCGAACGAAAGGTTCAGCGCCGCTATATCGGCAAGGAGTTCCAGGAGGCCATGGAGCTCCCGGACCTGATAGACATCCAGCTTTCCTCCTTCGAGCGCTTTCTCCAGAGGGAGGTTCTGAGGAAGGGCCTCAAGCCCGAATCCATGGGCCTCCAGGAGGTCTTCGAGGCCACCTTCCCCATCGAGAGCCAGTCGGGCGACATGGTGATCGAGTTCGAGCGTTACAGCCTGGATGAGACCGCCATGAAGTACACGGAGCTGGAGTGCAAACAAAAGGGCCTGACCTATTCCATCCCCCTCAAGGCCACAGTCAACCTCGTCTTCCAGCGCACGGGAGAGATCAGGCAGAAGGAGATATATCTCGGCGACATCCCCCTGATGACCGACAGGGGCACGTTCATCATAAATGGAGCCGAGCGCGTCGTCGTTTCCCAGATCCACCGATCCCCCGGCGTTGTGTTCAGCCACGAGAAGGGAGTCTTCTCCGCCCGCCTCATCCCCTACCGGGGCAGCTGGCTCGAGTTCGAGATCGATCAGAAAAAAGAGCTCATATACACCAAGATCGACCGTAAGAAAAAGTTCCTCGGCACCCTATTCCTCAGGGCTATCGGCCTCCATACCCGCGAGGAGATCATAGACGCCTTCTACAAGTCCAAGACCCTCGAACTGGGCGATAGCCCCGAGCTCAAGGAAGCCGTGGTGGGCAAGACCCTCGCAAAGGCCATCTACATCGAAGTGGACGGGGAAAAGAAAAAACTTTTCAGGGCGGGCGAGAAGCTCCACCTCCACGAGCTCGACGAACTCGCAAGCCTCGGCATCGAATCGGTTGAAGTCATCGATCTCGAACATCCCGATTCCATGCACAACGAGATGATTCTCCATTGCTTCGACAGGGAGGACGTGAAGCTGGAGAAGGAGACTGCCGAGCAGGACGAACCCTCCAAGGCCGATGCGCTAGCAGCAGTCTACTCCACTCTCCAGCCTGGCGAGCCCATCACCGTCGAGGGCGCCGAGAAGGACCTCACCTCGATGTTCTTCTCTTCGCGCAAGTACGACTTGGGCAAGGTAGGCCGGTACAAGCTCAACAAGAAATTCAACTACGCCCTGCCCATCCAGGAGTTCACCCTCACACGCACGGACATCGTGGCTACGATGAAGCACCTGATGGACGTGTACTACGGCGAAGCCTACGTGGACGATATAGACCACCTGGGCAACAGACGCGTCCGCTCCGTGGGCGAGCTCCTCGCCAACGTGATGAAAAGCGCCTTCGCCCGCATGGAGCGCATAGCCAAGGAGCGCATGGCCCTCAAGGAAACAGAGACCGTAAGGCCCCAGGATCTCATCTCCATAAAGCCCATCGTCGCGGCCATAAAGGAGTTCTTCGGTTCCTCCCAGCTCTCCCAGTTCATGGACCAGGTCAATCCCCTGGCCGAGCTCACGCATAAGCGCCGTCTCAACGCCCTGGGTCCCGGCGGCCTCTCCCGCGACCGCGCGGGATTCGAGGTCCGCGACGTCCACTATACCCATTACGGCCGCATGTGCCCCATCGAGACGCCGGAAGGTCCGAACATCGGACTCATAGTCAGCTTGGCCACCTACACCACGGTCAACGACTACGGTTTCCTGGAGACTCCCTACCGCAAGGTCGAAAAGGGCGTGGTGAGCAAGGAGATAGAGTACCTCTCCGCCATAGACGAGGACCGGTACTACATTGCCCAGGCATCTGCCCGCATCGACAAGAAGGGCCATTTCCTCGACGAGTCCATTTCCTGCAGGCACCAGGGCGACTACACCATGAGGCCGGCCCAGGATCTCCAGTACATGGACGTATCCCCCAAGCAGATCATCTCCGTCTCGGCATCCCTCATACCTTTCCTCGAGCACGACGACGCCAACCGCGCCCTCATGGGCTCGAACATGCAGCGACAAGCGGTTCCCCTCGTGTTCCCCGAGGCTCCCCGCGTGGGCACGGGCATGGAGTGGAAGACCGCCTACGACTCGGGCGTCCTCCTCAAGGCCAAGAGGTCGGGCGTGGTGGAGTACGTAGACGCCGAGCGCATCGTCATAGCTCCCAACCCAAAAGATCCCACCGACAAGGATACGTACATCCTCGTCAAGTATCAGCGCACCAACCAGGATACCTGCTACAACCAAAGGCCGATAGTCAAGCAAGGAGAGAAGATCCTCAAAGGCCAAGTCATTGCCGACGGCCCCGCTACCAACAACGGCGAACTCGCGCTAGGGCGCAACATCCTCGCGGGTTTCGTACCCTGGAACGGCTACAACTACGAGGACGCCATCCTCATTTCGGAACGGGTGGTCAAGGAGGACATGTTCACCTCCATCCACATCAAGGAGTTCCAGACAGAGGTGCGCGAGACCAAGCTGGGTCCCGAGCGCATCACTCGCGACATCCCAAACACGAGCGAGAAGATACTCGACAACCTCGACGGGGAGGGAATCATCCGCGTCGGCGCCAAGGTAAAGGCCGGCGATATCCTCGTGGGAAAGGTGACGCCCAAGAGCGACACCGACACGACTCCGGAATTCAAGCTCCTCAACTCCATATTCGGCGAAAAGGCCAAGGACGTTCGGGATTCGTCCCTGCGAGTCCCCCATGGTATCGAGGGCACCATCATCGACGTGCAGCGCCTCAAGAGGAGCGCCAACGACGATCTCTCGCCCGGCGTGGAAGAGGTGGTCAAGGTCCTCATTGCCGCCAAGCGCAAGCTCAAGGAAGGCGACAAGATGGCCGGACGGCACGGCAATAAGGGCGTCGTGGCCCGCGTGCTTCCCGTCGAGGACATGCCCTATCTGGACGACGGCACTCCGCTCGATATCTGCCTCAATCCTTTGGGCGTGCCTTCGCGCATGAACATTGGCCAGATCATGGAGACGGAGCTGGGTTGGGCGGCTTCCACCCTGGACGAGTGGTTCTCCTGCCACGTCTTCCAGTCGCCCTCCCAAGAGCAGATCGAGGCCAAGCTGGTGGAAGCCGGTCTGCCCGCCAGTTCCAAGGCAAATGTGCGCGACGGCCGCACGGGGGAATCCTTCAAGAATCCCATCACCTGCGGCGTCGTCTATTTCATGAAATTGCACCACCTGGTGGACGACAAGATGCATGCCCGCTCGACCGGGCCTTATTCGCTCGTCACCCAGCAGCCCCTGGGCGGAAAAGCCCAGTTCGGCGGCCAGCGACTCGGCGAAATGGAAGTCTGGGCTCTCGAAGCCTATGGAGCGGCCAATACCCTCCAGGAACTCCTCACCATAAAGTCCGACGACATGACGGGCAGGGCCAAGGTCTACGAGGCAATCGTAAAGGGCGAGCCCCACACGGCGGCCGGTATCCCCGAAGCCTTCAATGTCATGGTCCAGGAGCTCCGCGGTCTGGCCCTCGACATCAGGGTATTCGACGCCAAGGGCAAGCAGATAGCCCTCACCGAAAGGGACGAGGACATCATCACCAAGAACACCGGAAACTTCTGAGAAGGGGGGAGCATGAGAGATATCCAGGACTTCGACAGCATATCGATACGTCTCGCGAGCCCCGACATGATCCGCGCCTGGTCCTACGGCGAGGTGAAGAAGCCGGAGACCATCAATTACCGCACCCTTCGCCCCGAGCGCGACGGGCTTTTCTGCGAGCGCATTTTCGGTACCACCAAGGAATGGGAATGCTACTGCGGAAAGTTCAAGTCCATACGCTACAAGGGGGTCATCTGCGACCGCTGCGGAGTGGAAGTCACCCACTTCAGGGTACGCCGCGAGCGCATGGGCCACATAGAGCTCGCCTGCCCGGTCTCCCACATATGGTTCTACCGCTCCGTTCCCAGCAGGATGGGCCTTCTGCTCGACCTCCCCGTGGCCGCTTTGAGGTCCATCCTCTACTACGAGAAGTTCATCGTCATAGACCCGGGCGAGACCGAACTCAAGAAGATGCAGCTCCTGACTGAAGAAGAGTACAACGCCGCCCAGGATCGCTTCGGCGGCGCCTTCACGGCCGGCATGGGAGCCGAGGCCATCCGTTCGCTCCTCGAGAACATCAATCTCGACGAGCTAGCCGCCGAGCTGCGCGAGAAGATGATCGCCAAGGGCCCCAAGGCAGACAAGAGGCTCTTAAAGCGCATCGAGATCGTGGAATCCTTCCGCAACTCGAACAACAAGCCCGAGTGGATGATCCTCTCGGTCATCCCCGTCATACCTCCCGAGCTCAGGCCCATGGTTCAGCTCGACGGAGGCCGCTTCGCAACAAGCGACCTCAACGACCTCTACCGCAGGGTCATCAACCGGAACAACCGCCTGAAAAGGCTCCAGAACCTCAACGCCCCCGAAATCATCATCCGCAACGAAAAGCGCATGCTCCAGGAAGCTGTCGACGCCCTCTTCGACAACACCAAGAAGAAGCGGGTGGTGAAGGGCGCTTCCAACAGGCCCTTGAAGTCACTCTCCGACATGCTCAAGGGCAAGCAGGGCCGCTTCCGCCAGAACCTTCTCGGCAAGCGCGTGGATTACTCCGGCCGTTCTGTCATCGTCGTGGGCCCCGAGCTCAAGATGTGGCAGTGCGGGCTCCCGACCAAGATGGCCCTCGAGCTCTTCAAGCCCTTCATCATGAAAAAGCTGGTGGAAAAGGACGTCGTCTACAACATCAAGAAAGCCAAGATGCTCGTCGAGTCGGAAACCCCCGAGGTCTTCGCCGTCCTGGACGAGGTGGTCAAGGAGCATCCCGTCCTCCTCAACCGCGCCCCCACTCTGCACCGTCTGGGTATCCAGGCATTCGAGCCGGTCCTGGTGGAAGGCAAGGCCATAAAGCTCCATCCCCTGGTATGCAAGGCCTTCAACGCCGACTTCGACGGGGACCAGATGGCTGTCCACGTTCCCCTCACCAATGCTGCCCAGGCCGAGTGCTGGACCCTCATGCTTTCGAGCCGGAACCTCCTGGACCCCGCCAACGGCAAGACCATAGTCTATCCCTCCCAGGACATGGTTCTGGGCATCAACTTCCTCACTAGGCCCAAGAAAGGTGTCAAGGGTGAGGGCAAGCGCTTCTCTTCGGCAGAGGAACTCCTCATGGCCTGCGAGTCGGGCGCCTGCGACTACCAAGCCGAGGTTCGGGTGCCTGCCATAAAGGATGTGACCTGGCACAAGGTCGGCCAGGCCACCGAGCTTCCAGGCAATCGTACCATACTAACCACAGCCGGAAGGATCCTCCTCAACGAAGCCCTCCCCGCAGAAGTGCCTTTCGTCAACTATTCGCTTACAGACAAAGATATCCGCGCCCTCATAGAGCATGTGTACAAGTTCAACGGCCCTTATGTCACTGTCATCATGGTAGACGCCATCAAGAACATGGGCCTCAAGTACGCTACGTTCTTCGGAGCCACCATTGGCATGGACGACATCGTCATACCTGCCGAAAAGGCTTCCATGATCGATGCCGCCAATAAGCAGGTAGACTCTATCCAGAAGCAGTATCTCGCGGGACACATCACGCAGGACGAGCGCTACAACCGAGTGGTCGAGGTATGGTCCAAGACCAACGAGGAACTGACCGCGGTGATGATGAAGACTCTGGAGAAAGACAAGGAAGGCTTCAACAACATCTACATGATGGCCTACTCGGGCGCCCGCGGAAGCCGCAACCAGATCCGCCAGCTGGCGGGCATGCGCGGCCTCATGGCCAAGCCCTCTGGCGACATCATCGAGCTCCCCATCAGGTCGAACTTCCGCGAGGGCCTTTCCGTCATCGAGTTCTTCATCTCCACCAACGGAGCCCGCAAGGGATTGGCCGACACGGCCCTCAAGACAGCGGATGCCGGCTACCTCACCAGGAGGCTCGTGGACATAGCCCAGGACATGGTCGTCAACGAGGACGACTGCGGCACAATAAACGGAGCCATCCACACAGCCATAAAAGACGGCGAGGAAGTGATCGAGCCCCTGCGCGAGCGTATAATCGGCCGATTCACCCTCGACCCCATCAAGCATCCGATCACCGGCGACATCATCGTGGATTCGAACGAGGAAATCACCGAGGAAATCGCTTCGGCCATAGACGCGGCGGGTATCGAAGAAGTCTCGGTGCGCACGGTTCTCACCTGCGAAGCCCGCTACGGCGTATGCCGCAAATGCTATGGCCGCAACCTGGCCACAGGCAGGACGGTGGACATCGGCGAGGCGGTGGGCATCATAGCCGCCCAGTCCATCGGCCAGCCGGGCACTCAGCTCACCATGCGGACCTTCCATATCGGAGGCGCGGCCCAGAAGGCTTCGGAAGAGAACAGGATCTACCTCAAGTATCCCGTCCTCGTCACGCGGATCCACGGTACCTATGTACCCACGAAGGAAGGCCACCTTCTTTTCACCCGCAAGGGGTATCTCTTCGTCTGCAAGGTCTTCTTCTCCTACGAACTCTCCGAGGGCGACACGGCTCTCGTCATCGACGGGGATCGAGTGCTCAAGACCTCTCCTATCATCCGCAAGGCGGATG
>DATCUA010000298.1:0-5269 GCA_036567645.1 Rectinemataceae bacterium
TTTCTTTCCGCGATGCCGGTCTAGGGATACTGCGAGGCGGCCAACGCGTTTTCGCGGCCTCGGGCGATCTTCTCATCACCCACGGGGGGCTTTCCGGACCCCTCGTCCTCGATTCCTCCCGCCATATCGCGCCCGGTGATACGGTGGAGATCAATTTCGTCCACGCGGATCCGCGGGAATTCCGAGCCCGCCTCGATGCCGAATTGTCGACCCAGCCCCGACGACGTGTCCGAACCGTGCTCGCCTCTCGCGCCGATCTCGGCTTGCCAAAAAGCATGGCTGACCTGTTCTGCGACCTTGCCGGAATACCCGAGGAAGCTACCTCAGCTACCCTCGGCCGGCCTCAGCGCGAAGCCCTGTGCCGCCTCGCCTGCGCCCATCCTTTCCGGGTAGCCAGCCTCGGCTCGCTGGAATCAGCTATGGTTACAGCCGGGGGCGTCGATCTGGCAGAAGTGAACCCTCGCACGATGGAGTCTCGCCTCGTCCCCGGCCTCTTTTTCGCGGGCGAAGTGCTGGACATAGATGGCGACACCGGAGGCTACAACCTCCAGGCCGCTTTTTCCACCGGAGCTTTAGCCGCGAAGGGAATAAGCCTGAGGATTGCGGCAGTCCGCGGCGCTGCTTCTCAGATACGACCATGAGTCAGCCGCAAGGACGCCAACTCAATCTATTCCGAGAACCAGCTTTATGCCTTCCTCGATTTCATTCAGGATCCCGCCTTCGATTTTTCCCACTTTATCATTGATGCGCCGCTTGTCTATCGCAGACAGTTGAGATACGACGGCTACGGAATCTTTCGATAATCCCGATGCTTTTTTATCTATGTAGACATTCCCCGGCGCATCCGCCAATGCGAGATTCGTCGTCAGCGGCACAATCACTACGGTTCTGATCTTGCTCTCATTGAACGCATCATTCTGCATAATCAACACGGGTCGTCGATAGCCTGTTTCGCTTCCGAAGGTGATGCCGAAGTCCGCCCACCAGAGCTCACCACGCGTCATTCTTTGTCAGCTCCCGAAGCGTTTCCACGGACATCGCGTCGTTATCGTTCGTTTGTGCCATATCCGAATAGACGCGGTTTAATTCCACTGCCAGGTCGTGGGCACGGGGTTCCCGGCGGTGCGCTCACGGTCATCATCGAGCCCTGCTGCAGGCTCGTGTAGTACCCTGATAGTGCGATGATTATCGGCTTCCTGGTGTCGGATGCCAGAGTGAGGGTCATGCGCGGCGCAGGCGCAGCATCTACGTCGTCGGTTGTCAGAACCCAATTGGCGGTTGTGGACTGGTCCTTGAAGTGGTTCCGTTCAGGCAGCTGGCCGTATTGTCGATGATCGTAAAGGTAAGCGGGGATGCGGTGCCACCTTCAGGGGTCAGGCTTGCTTCGATCGTGGGCGTTACCACAGAAGCTGAGGGCCGAGGCTGGGCTGACTCAAGCCGCGCTGGCGGAGAAATGCGCGCTTTCATCATATTATGTTATGGAAATCGAGACAGGGAGACGCTTCCCCTCCGTGGATACCCTCCAGAAGCTATGCGAGGCTCTGTCCGTTCGACCCTTTGTGCTTTTTTTCTTGGAGGAGGATAGCCTCAACTTTCTGGACACCGTGCGCGACGAATTCTACCTGGGCGACTAAAGAAGCAGATCGATGATGTGTTTGATCAGTACCGCTGATCAGTCCCAATTGTTCAATACGGGCGTGCTGAGAAATATCGCGATGGTGTTTCCATCGCCGCTGATTCGGATCTTATGCGGATTCGTATTGACATTCCGAAAATGCACGATACACTATAGTATATGTACTTACAGCGCTCTTCCGAACCTCGTCTCGACCGTTACCTACAACTCTTTCCAGCGGTAGCGATAACCGGACCGCGCCAATCCGGCAAGACAACCCTCGTCCGTTCCCACCTGCCCGCCTGCCCCTACGTGAGCTTCGACGATGTGGAAGAGGCTCGGGCAGCCGAGGCTGATCCACGCGGCTTCCTGGCGCGATTTCCGGATCGCGTGATTCTGGACGAGGCGCAGCGAGTGCCGACCCTCATCCCCTACCTCAAGCTCGAGATCGACCGCGAGCGGGAACGCAAGGGCCGTTTCATCCTGACAGGCTCGAACCAGTTCGCACTAACTCGGAGACTCACCGAAAGCCTCGCCGGGCGCATCGGGCTTCTCACCCTCCTCCCCTTCGAGCGAGGGGAGCTACCTGAAGCCGCGCGGTCGTCACAAGTAGTGTTTGGCTCCTATCCCGAGCTTGCGACGCGAGGCTACGAGGGTGCGAAAGAATGGTTTTCATCGTATGTGGGAACCTACCTCGAGCGCGATGTCCGTGCGGTCCACGGCCTTGGCAGGCTTGGGGACTTCCTCGATCTCCTGAAACTCCTCGCCGTCCGTACCTCCCAGGAGTACAATGCGAGCTCCCTGGGGCGTGACCTCGGCATCGACTCGAAGACCGTGGAGGCATGGGTCTCCGTGCTCGAGGCGAGCTATATACTCTTTAGGTTGCGTCCCTACTACGCGAATCTTGGGAAGCGCCTCGTGAAGCGGCCCAAACTTTACTTCTGGGACACAGGGCTTCTCTGCCATCTCGCCGGATTGCGAAACGTCGAAGCCCTCGAGGAAGGGCCGCTCGGCGGTCCCGTCTTCGAGAATTTTGTCATCGCCGAAATTCTAAAAGGCTCCCTGCATCGAGGGCGTGATCTCGAAGCCCATTTCTTCCGCGAGTCGAACGGCTTAGAGGCCGACCTCGTGCTCCAGGATCGGGAAGCGGGGACGACCTTCGTCCTCGATATCAAGTCCGGCAAGACAGCCAAGGAGAGCTTCCTCGCTCCGCTTGAGCGTATCGCGACAATGCTCTCCGCGAAGCGGCAGCCTACTGGAGCCTGCCCCGATGCAATCCGCAACGCTGTCATCTATCGCGGAGAGGACAAACCCGAGTGGCCTCGACAATATTGTGATTTTCGTAATTACGAAGCCTTCATCGAACGATACCAGGAACGATCTCAATAAGCCCCGACAGATCCGATCAATCGACGAGTCGCGATACGGGCATACTGAGAAATGTCTCCACGGGGATTCCATCGCCGCCCACCAGGAGGCTGCGATCCGTTCCGAACGCTTCATGGAAAGCCGCCAAACCTGGCGCGTGCGCGGTTTTCCCACTTTTCACTTCTAGAGCTGTGATTTTTTTGCCCGACTTCAACACAAAGTCCACTTCGCGATTTCCTTGGCGCCAATAGAACAGTTCAAAGCCATCGATACTCTCCGCATTCGCAAGATGGGCGCCCACCGCCGATTCCACGAGCCGCCCCCAGTATTCATGGTCGTTTATCGCTTCCCTGAAACTCAAACCCGAGGTTACGCTCATCAGCGCGGTATTCAGCACTTGCAGTTTGGGGCTGGATCCTCTGCTTCGCGCCGTGTCGCCGGAGTACTTGGGCAGGCCACGAACCATACCAGCGGCAGCGAGAAGGTCCAGGTAGTTCGCTAAGGTAGTGGTATTTCCCGCATCCTGAAGCTGGCCAAGCATTTTCGTGTATGAAAGCATCTGTCCGGAGTAACGGCAGGCGAGTTCAAAAACCCTGCGCAGGAGGGCAGGTTTGTCCACTCTCGTCAGAAGAAGGACATCCCTGGAAATAGTGGTTTCGATGAGACTGTCGGCGATGTAGCGCCTCCAGCGGGAAGTCTCTTCGACAAGTGAAGCCGCGCCCGGGTAGCCACCGTAATAGATATATTGTTCCAGCGAAAAGCCGAAAGCCTGACGCATCTCAGAATAGCTCCAATGGGGGAGGCGAAGGAGCTCAAACCGGCCTGCAAGGCTTTCCGAGAGTCCCTTGGTGATAAGGAGGGGAGCCGAACCCAATAGAACAACCTTGAGCCTTCCCTGCGAACGCGTATCTTCGTCCCACAGGCGCTTCACTGTTTCCGCCCAGCCGGGAATTTTCTGGATTTCATCCAGAGCGAGGATAGCGCCATTTGAACCACGGGACTCAAGCCTTGCGGCTTCCCATTGCTGGGAAATCCACTCCGTTCCGCGGAGCGTAGGCTCATCCGCGCTCACGAAACGTACAGGAACCGCCTGATGTTCCAGAACGCTTTGAACTAGGGTCGTTTTCCCCACCTGGCGAGGACCGGAAACAACCTGAATACAACGGCGTTCTTCGGAAAGCCGCCGTATCAAATCGGCAGCAAAGGGTCTTTGATAGAGATTTTTACTCACCATACTGAGTAATTTTACTCAATACCCTGAGCAAAACAAGGGGCGGCCGCTGTGGCCGCCCCTGATACTGTACGCTCTGCGCTGACCGAGTTCCGCTCTATTTCATGAACAGCGGCCTCTCCTCGTAATGAGTATGCAGGAGCTCGTGGGCCTTGTGGCTGCCGGGGGCTTCGAGGAACTCCTTATATACTTGCTTGATGTAGGGGTTCAGGTGGGAACAGCGGTATTCCTTGCCGTCGTCGTGGTCGTAGATGGCGCGGATGCGCTTGGTGCGGATTTCGTCGGTGGCTCCATAGGGCTGGCCGCCTCCGCTGATGCAGCCACCGCGGCAGGCCATCACTTCGATGAAGTGCCAGGGACTGTCTTTTCCGGCCTCCCTGGCGGCGCGCACCTGGTCCAGGACTTCCTGGATGTTGCCCATCTGGTGGGCGACAGCCACGCGGATTTCGTGCTCGCCGATGCGCACGGAGGCTTCCTTTATCCCCTGGAGGCCGCGCACGGCGGTGAACTCCACGAACTTGAGTTCCTCGCCGGTCACCAATGCGTAGGCGGTGCGGATGGCGGCTTCCATGACGCCTCCGGTGGCTCCGAAGATGGCTCCGGCTCCTGTGTAGGGTCCCAAGGGGCTGTCGGGCTCGGATTCGGGCAGGTTCACCAGGTCGATGCCGGCTTGCTTGATCATGCGTGCCAGCTCCCTGGTGGTTATGGATACATCCACATCCTGGAAGCCGGAGGAGTACATGGTCTTGTCGCGATGGGTTTCGAACTTCTTGGCCGTGCAGGGCATCACCGACACGGAGAATATCTTGGCTGGATCTACGGAAGCCTTGCCCGCCCAATAGGTCTTGATCATGGCTCCCATCATCTGCTGGGGGCTTTTGGCCGTGGAGAAGTTGGGCACCATGTCGGGATAGTACTTCTCCATATAGTCGACCCAGGCGGGGCAGCATGACGTGATCAGGGGGAGGGACTTCAGCTTCGTGGCTACGTTCAGCCCGGTGGAGAAGGCCGCTGTGAGCCGTTTCAGGAATTCCGTCCCCTCTTCCATGATGGTG
>DATCUA010000299.1:0-2736 GCA_036567645.1 Rectinemataceae bacterium
CCGAGCCACTCGTCCGTGAAGGGGGCGCCCACGATCTTGAGCTTTTCCTTGTAGTCGGGATTCTGGAGGGCGAAGTTGGCGGCTATGGGGGAGTCGGCCACGACGCCTTCTACGTTGCCGTTGACGAGGTCCTGGTACGCGAGGCCGATCTCGTCGTAGGTCTTGAGCTCGATGCCGGCGACCTTGCCGATCTCGATGACGCCCGTGGTGCCGATCTGGCCGCCCACCTTCTTGCCGACGAGGTCGGCGAGGGTGGTGACGCCGGTGGTGTCCTTGCGGACGACGAGGACCTGGCCGGCATTGACGTAGGGATCGGAAAAGTCCATGGTGGCCTTGCGCTCTTCGGTGATGGTCACGCTGGAGGCTATGACCTGGTAGTTGCCCGCGGCGAGGCCGGCGAAGATGCCGTCCCAGGCCGTATTCTTGATCTCCACTTCGAACTTGCCCACTTCGGCGAGGGCCTTGACGAGGTCGATGTCGAAGCCGACGACGTTCTTGTTCTCGTCGACGAACTCCATGGGAGGCCAGGTGGCGTCGGAGGCGACGACGATCTTGAGGGGCTTTTTGGCGCAGGAGGCCAAGCCGGCCGAGCCGAGCATGATAATGGCGGCGAGGAGGAGGAAGGCCAGGGCGCTGGACCACGATCTCTTCATTTCTATGCTCCTTGGGGGGTCGCCCCGTCTGGGGCGAGCGCGGAATCTTATGAAAGAAAAGAGTAGTGGAAAGGTATGGCCATGTCAATGATCCGAGTTTAGGAGCAATGATAAAGATGCAGGGCGAGTGTATAAATATGCTATAACGGAAAGCGGCTAGGCCATGGGGCGGCAGGTCGGGCGATTCTCGAGGCCCCTGACAGGAAAGCAGATGAGGTGCTATACTCTCTCACTGAAAATCTCCCCCACAAGGAAGACAATAATGAAGAAAATCGCATCGGTGTGTCTCTTTGCCCTGATGGCGGCCATATCCGCCTTCGGCCTGGACGTTCCCGGCAATCTGCAGAAGATCTACCCGGTCGATTCCGAAGTGTACGAGGCTATCCGCTATCTGTACATCGACCAGGGCTTCGCCCTCCCCTCCACCACAGGGCCCTGGAGCGGGGACGAGCTCGCCGGCATGCTGGAGAGGATCGATCCGGCCAAGCTGGAAGGGGGAGCGAAGGCGACCTACGAGTTCGCCCTCTCTTCGCTGGGCGAAGGCAAGAAAGCCGTTAAGTTCGGGCTCAAGACCACGGTCGAGGGCTACTACCATAGGGACACGGCCAATTTCACCAAGGAAAGCGAATGGATCAGGGGCTTCGACAAGAGGAATCCCATACTCGACATCATCCTGGAGACCTGGCCCTCGGAGCATTTCTACGGATATTCCTCCTTGCCTGTGGGTCATAGCCGATTCAACGGATGGAACGCGTCGGAAGGGGACACATCCACCCTTTGGGGGCAGAGCGCCCTGACGACCAACATCCCGCTCCTAGCGCCCGCCGTGCTGACCGACCTCGACTTCAATGTCCCGTATCGCGCCTTCGGCTCGATAGGCGGCAAGGGCTGGAGCGCCGAGATAGGCAGGGACAAGTATTCCTGGGGACCCGGCGAGTCGGGCAACTTCGTCCTGGGCGACCATTTCCTCTACCACAATATGGGAAGGCTGACGAGCTACGGGAAGAACTTCAAATACACCTTCGCGACATCATTCTTCCCCCATCCCTCCTCGTACTATCCTTTTATCGACGGGACAACCGGCGCGTATAATAACTGGGGCAGCCAAGACGACAACCAGACCGGCCTCTATATGTTCATAGGGCATCGCCTGGAGGGGAGGCTCTTCAAGGACAAGGTGGGCCTTGCCCTGACCGAGGCAGTGATGTACGAGTCGCCGGAGAACAGCCTGGACCTGAGGGTCTTGAGCCCGACGGCGATCTTCCACAACTACTACATCCGCAACAATGGCAACTCCATGCTTTCGCTCGAGGTGGACTTCAGCCCGATCCGCTATCTCAACATCTACGGGCAGGTGGGGGTGGACGAGTTCTACCTTCCAGGGGAACCGGTACCTGGCGTGAGCGCCGACGCCCTTCCCAGCGCCTTCGCCTTCATGGCGGGCGCCAAGACCTCGGTGCCCTTCGGCACGGGCATGTTTTTCGGCTCGGCCGAATGGGCCAAGACCGACCCCTATCTCTATATCCGCGATAATGGGAGCAGGAATCAGGCTCAGGGCGACTACGGCTTGAGCTGGATAGCCGCGATCAGGGAGTTCAGCCAGGCGGGCATTTCTTACACAGAGGATTTCCTCGGCTACAAGTACGGAGGGGACGCCATCGTCTACAACGTGAAGGCGGGCTACAAAAAGTTCGGCCGATGGTCGGCCGAGGCCAACTTCTTGTACATGATCCACGGCACCCACGACCTCTGGACAACCTGGGGAAATCAGAACGACGCCACGCAGGACACGGAGACCACCCCGACGACGACCCACGTGACGACGAACAACGCCGACCTGGACGCGGACGAAAGGGACAGCGCCAGCTATACCTTCGTGATCGGAGCCAGGGGCTCGTATAAGATAATCAAGGGCCTGGAGGTATTCGGCCAAGTGGACTACATCCACATAAGGAATCCGGGCAACCTGAGCGCTAACCCGCCCATCAGCGACGTTCAGGTTACCGCGGGCATATCGTACAAGCTCTGATCGAGGCGCGAGACGGAACGGGGTTCCGGCCCGAGGGCTCGGAACCCCATTTTT
>DATCUA010000300.1:0-3432 GCA_036567645.1 Rectinemataceae bacterium
CTCAGTTTGTATATATCCCCCGCCGGTATCTCTCGAAGGAGCCCCCTGGCCGAGATTTCGGATCCCGATTTCGAACCCGCCCAGGCGAGCGGATCTCGCGCAGACTCTTCAGGCTTCCTCATAGGCTGTCGTCGAACGCTCCTTCATAGCGCCTGGGCTCTCCGCAAGAAGAGAGGAAGACCACATCGTAGCGGATGCGCTTCCCATTATATTGTCGATATTTCGAGAGGAAGATTTTAGATGTTTCTATGATCCTTCGCGCTTTGCCGTTCGACAGGGATCGAATGAGTTCTGCGGGGCCATTCTTCGTCCAAGCCTTCACCTCCACGAAGGCCAGGCTATCTCCCCTTTCGGCTACGATGTCGATTTCTCCGCGGCCTGCACGGAAATTCCTCGCTACGATGGTCCAGCCTTCGGCGCAGAGCAAGGCGGCAGCGCCCTCCTCCCCCAGCCTCCCGAGAATGCTCGTAGCCCGCTTCCTTTCCATACCTGGAACACGCGCGCGTGCACCGTTCACGCTTCAGGGCTGAAAGGCGATAAAAAAGCCGCCCTTCCGGGCGGCTTCTTGTCGAGTCCAGATCGGGCTTCATGCCTGCGCTGCATCAGCCGGCTTGGGCGCCTCGGCGGACTGGGCGGCTTTCTTGGAGACGATGAGCTCCTTGACCTTCGACTTCTTGCCGACCTTGGTACGGATGTAGTAGAGCTTGGCCCTGCGCACCTTTCCGCGGCGCACAACCTCGACGTTCTCCACCCTCGGCGAATTGAGGGGGAACACTCGCTCCACGCCCACTCCGTAGGAGTTCTTGCGGACGGTGAAGGTCTTGCTCACTCCGGCATTCTTGAAAGCTATAACCAGGCCTTCATAGGCCTGGATGCGCTCGGTCTTGCCTTCTACGATTTTGAAGCTGACGCGGACCGTATCGCCCACGTTGAACGCGGGAATATCGGATTTAATCTGCTCGGCCTGTATGGACTGTACCAGGTTCATGCCATCCCCCTCCATCATTCCATTCTCGTATTGCTTCGCGTATCAATTCGGCCGCATCCTCCTGGATGCCCTGGGCCGTTAGCAACTCCGGGCGATAGGCCAAAGTCTTGGCCAGGCTCGCCTTGAGCCTCCATTTCGCGATCTGCGCGTGATTGCCCGACACCAATACGTCGGGGACTCGCATGCTACCATAAAGCGCGGGGCGTGTATACTGGGGATACTCCAGGATTCCCGAAGAGAAACTCTCTTCCGACAGGGATTCCCCGGAGATCACGCCCGGTATCAGCCTGTACACGGCATCGATTATGACCATCGCCGCGACTTCCCCCGACGAAAGCACATAGTCTCCTATCGAAATCTCGTCCGTGACCCTGGTGTCTATGATCCTCTGGTCTATGCCCTCGTACCTGCCGCAGAGGACGACCAGCTCGGGTTCGGCAGCCAGATCCCGCGCCATGGCTTGATTGAAAAGCCTGCCCGAGGGAGTAACGTACACGGTACGAACCGACGGGGAACCGGCGTCCGACAAGGCTCTGTCTAAGGGCTCGGGCTTCATCAGCATCCCCGCCCCTCCGCCGAACACCTCGTCGTCGCATTTCCTGTGCTTGTCTGTGGCATAGTCCCTGATGTCGACCAGGGAATATTCGACCAGCCCCGCGGCAACCGCACGCTTCATTATCGAAGCCTCGAAGAAGCCCTTCAGGATATCCGGAAAAAGGCTCAAGACGCGGAATTTCATTCGAGGAGCCACTCCGCCAGGAGCTCGAGAGTCCCGGCTTCCAGATCCACTTCCCCCACGAAGATCTTCCGGAAGGGAACCAGGGCCGAGGGAGCGCCCGAAACGGGGCGTAGCTCGAGAAGAGGATCGGCGCCCCCATCGAGGACACCAGCGACGGTAGCAACCTGCCTACCGGAGCTGACCACCTTCAGGCCGACGAGATCGTGTATGTAGTACTCGTCCGATTTCAACGGGCTCGCGAGCTCCTTCGGGACGAGTATTTCCATTCCGGTGAGCTTTCGCGCCGCCTCGGGGCTGTCATAGCCCTCGAAGGCGAGGCTCGCCCCCCAATCGCCTGCATCCCTCGCCCTCACCTTGAGCCTGAGGGGCGCCCTCTGAGCACCGTTCGCACGGTCCGTCTCGGAATCGGGCGCGGAGAGGAAAACCTCCTCCAAGCCGAGGATATGCTCGAACTCGCCCGAGTAGCTATGGATGCGCAAAAACCCGCCAAGGCCCTTGGGGGCCCCGATGCGGGCTGTAGCGAGAAGGAGTCTGTCGCCTCTGCTTGAGCTATCCATAGGCCGCCTGCAGGGCCCTCTAGTCCAAAATCTCCAGGATGACGCGCTTGGATTGCGCGTTGGCGCTCGCCGAAAGGATGGTCCTGATCGCCCTGGCTATGCGACCGTTCTTCCCGATGACTTTTCCGATATCGGCCTCGGCCACCTTCAGTTCGAGTATGGTGGACTTCTCGCCCTCGATCACCTTGATGTCGACAGCGGAAGGATCGTCTACCAGGCTCTTGACGATATACTCTACGAGATCGCGTTCCACATGATTCTCCTTGACTGAAAGACTCCGGTAATCCTCCCTCCGCAAAGGGCGGGATTCACTTGACCTGGATGCCTTTCTTGTTGAGCAGGGAACGGACCGTATCCGAAGGCAGGGCGCCTTTGGACAGCCAGTGCTTGGCCTTGGCTTCGTCGACTACGAGCTGCTTGCCCTCGGCTTCTATCGGGTGGTACAGGCCTATCTCATCGATGGTCTTGGAATCGCGGGGCGACCGCACATCCATGATGACGATGCGGTAGTATGGGCGGGCCTTGGCGCCGAATTTCTTGAGCCTGATCTTAACGCTCACGAAGATCCTCCTGGAAAGCTTGTGCTGGGATCCCGCCTTGGCAAAAGCTCCCCCCTGCGCGGAATCCGAATCGGGGCAGCGCGTCCGAGACTTATACTCCAAAGCGGCCTGACAGTCAATGCTCGCCCTGGGATCCCGGGCGGTTGAGCCTCGCACCTGTGGCGTGTATTATCCAGGCAATGCTTCCCTTCCCTCCGGGCTCCATCCTCCTCGCCCCCATGGTGGGCATAACCAATCGGGCTTTCAGGACTCTCGTCGACGAACTCGGCCCTCCCGATTGGGCATTCACTGAGATGGCCTCTGCCGAAGCCTTTCTCGCCAATGCCGCCAACGAGGAAACCTACACCGATCCTTCGCCGCATCCGGAAGCCTGCTCAGTGCAGTTCTTCGCCCGGAGCGCTCCCGCCCTCGCTGAAGCCTGCTCTCGTCTGGCTTCGAGACCACAGGAAAAGAGACCCGCCGGCATCGACATCAACTTCGGATGCTCGGCCCCCCATATCAGAAGGATGGGAGGCGGCTCCGCCTGGAGCTCCGACAAGGAAGGCGCTTCGGCTCTTGTGGCGGCGGCGAGGGCCGCCTGGCCCGGCC
>DATCUA010000301.1:0-4732 GCA_036567645.1 Rectinemataceae bacterium
TCCGGCTCCGGGCGGGGGATCGGTGGCAGCTCTCGCGGGAGCCCTTGGATCCGCCCTCGCAGCCATGGTCGGAAACCTGGGGGCTAAGCGAGCTTCGCGGGCGCCGGACTCAGGGAGAAGATCCAGGGGGGATACGGACCAACGCGCCATCGAACTCGGTCTCTTGGCCGAGAAGGCCCAAGCCATCAAGGAGGAGCTCCTCGGCTTGGTGGATGAGGATACCCGAGCTTTCGATGCGGTGCTGGAGGCCATGCGCCTTCCCAAGTCGAGCGAGGCGGAAATTCTGGCTCGGATGGCGGCTATGGAGACGGCAACGCTGGAAGCGGCCGAAACGCCATTGAGGAGCGCCCGGGCATGCCTCGCGGCTATGGAACTCTGCCTGAGGGCTGTGGAGATCGGCAATCCTAGCTCGATCACCGATGGGGCCGCGGGCTGTATCATCGCCAATGCTGGACTCGAAGGAGCCATCCTCAATGTGAGGGTGAACCTCGGATCCCTTCCCGACGCATCGAGGGGATCCACATTCTTGGCCGAAGCCGCTCGGCTCGAAGCCAAGGCCAGGGACATCATTGCCGAGCTGAGGAACCATGCCGGGCTCAAGAAGCTCGCAGGCTCATGAATCCAGGTTTTCGCCTGGATATCCATAGCTTTTATATTGACCAGGAAGGCTGTCGGCACTATACCTTGCCTTGAGCATACACTGGAAAGGAGACGGTGAACGGTGAAAGGATCTGACGTTACCGTTTCGAACGTATCCAAGTCCTTCGGGAGTTTCAAAGCCCTGAAGGACGTCAGCCTTGAGATCAGGAAGGGGGAGTTCTTTTCCCTCCTCGGCCCTTCCGGGTGCGGCAAGACCACGCTCCTGCGCGTCATAGCCGGCTTCGAAGACCAGGATTGCGGGGCTGTCATGATAGACGGGCTCGACGTTTCGGGTCTGAGCCCCGAAAAACGGCACTGCAACACTGTCTTCCAGAGCTATGCCCTCTTTCCCCACCTGACGGTCTTCGAAAACGTAGCCTTTCCCCTGCGCATCAAGAAAACCCCATCCCGGCTCATCGACGAGCTCGTCATGAAGCATCTTTCCCTCGTGCAGCTGGAAGCCCACGCGAACAAGAAACCCGCCATGCTTTCCGGCGGGCAGAAGCAGAGGGTGGCCATCGCAAGAGCCCTTATAAACGAGCCCTCCGTTCTCCTCCTGGACGAACCGCTTTCCGCCTTGGACGCCAAGCTCCGTCAGCACATGCTCATGGAACTGGACTCCATCCACGACAAGGTGGGAATCACCTTCATATACGTCACCCACGATCAGCAGGAAGCTCTCTCGGTCTCCGACAGGATAGCCGTCATGAATGCGGGAGATGTTCTGCAGGTCGGAAGCCCCCAGCAGATATACGAGAATCCCTCGACCGAGTTCGTGGCCCGGTTCATCGGCGAGACCAACATCTTCCAGGGCCCCGTCCTGTCCCGCGAGGGGAGTCTGAACATCATGGTAGCCGAAGGCTGTGACCAGCTTTTCGTGGAAGACGAATTCCCCGTCCAGCCCGGCGACAGGATAACGGCTACCATCAGGCCAGAGAAGATCCGCATCTCCAACGATATCCCCTCGGGCCTCCACCTCAACGTGCTCAAGGGCATCGTGGAAGAGCCCGTCTATTCCGGATTCCAGACGAAGTACATTGTGAGAGTGGAAGGCGGGGCCCGCATTACTATATTCCGCCAGCATGCCAACTGGTCGGAAGGCATCCCCGACATAGAATGGAAGGACGAAGTCTATCTCTCTTTCGCGGCCAGGGACATGGTCATCGTGGGGAAGACCGCTTCATGAAACGCAACCACGGCCTCAGCTACGCCGCGCCCCAGACCCTCTGGCTCCTGGTCTTCTTCGCCGCCCCCCTGGCAATCATCATAGCGTATTCCTTCATGAAGAAGGGTCTCTATGGCGGCGTGGAGCCTGAACTCAGCTTCCAGGCCTGGGTAGACATGGCCAATCCCACCTTGGTGAAGGTGGCCCTGCGCACTCTCTGGGTGTCCGTGCTCGCCACCCTCCTCACCATTCTCATAGCACTGCCCTGCGGCTACAGCATCGCCAGGTCCAAGAACCAGGCCATCAGGCTTTTCCTGGTCATCGTCCCCTTCTGGACGAATTTTCTCGTCCGCATCTACGCCTGGATCTCCATCCTCGGCAATGAAGGCTTCCTCAACCAGGCACTCCGGTTCCTCGGCCTGGGCCGTGGCGGCGTCCAATTCCTCTACAACCAGGGCGCGGTCATCCTCGTTCTCATCTACATGTACCTTCCATACGCCATCCTTCCGCTCTTCTCCACGATAGACAAGTTCGACTTCACCCTCCTGGAGGCTGCCCGCGACCTCGGAGCCTCCCGAATGCAGTCCTACACCAAAGTCCTTCTGCCCAATATCAAGAGCGGAATCCTCACCTCTGTGCTCTTCACCTTCATACCCATCTTCGGGGCCTACGCCGTGCCCCTCCTCGTGGGCGGCAAGGACTCCTACATGCTGGGCAACGTGATAGCCGACCAAGTGACGAAGACAAGGAACTGGCCCTTCGCCTCAGCGATCTCCATGACGGTCACCCTCCTGACGGCAGTGTCGGTTTTCGCCTTTTCGATGAAGAAGCCCCAGGCGGCAGCCCATATTCCCGAGCCCGCGCTTCAGGCGGCAGGCGGGGGAGGGCGTTGATGGCATCGCGCATACATGGACTCAAGCCCTTACGGATAGCGGCTCTCTTCCATGCCCGGCGGATTGTCCGCAAAAGCGCGAGAGCGGCGGCCAAGCTCATCCCGAAGCGCGTCACGGCTTCCAATCTCGTGTTCTGGGTGGTGATAGCGTTTCTCTTCGCCCCCCTGGCTGTTCTCCTCGTGTATTCATTCAACGCCTCGCGATCGGGCGACTGGTCCGGCTTTTCCCTCGCCTGGTACAAAAAGCTTTTCGCCGACTCGCCCGATCTCTGGCGGGCTTTCCAAAATTCCATACTCATAGCCCTCACGTCGGCGCTCATGGCGACAGTCCTGGGCACCCTGGCCGCCGTGGGCACCACTCGGTATTCCTTCAAGTTCAAGACGGCCATATCGACCATGAGCTCCATACCCATGATCCTTCCGGAGATAGTCGTGGGAGTCTCGCTCCTGGTGTTTTTCGCCGGCATTGGCCTCAACCTCGGCCTCGTGTCGGTGTGGATTGCCCATACGACCTTCAACATACCCTTCGTCTACCTCCTGGTCTCGGCCAGGCTCGAGGAGTCCGATCCCACGATAGTCGAGGCGGCCAAGGATCTGGGGGCGACGGAATGGCAGACCTTGAGCCGAGTGATCGTGCCCATGGCCCTGCCGGGCGTCGCCTCGGCCTTTCTCACCGCAGTCACCCTATCCCTGGAGGACTTCGTCATCACCTTCTTCGTATCCGGGCCGGGAGCCACCACCTTGCCCCTCTACATCTATTCGATGATTCGCTTCGGCGTATCGCCCGTGGTCAACGCCCTCTCGGCCGTCATGGTCGCGGGAACGGTTCTCTTGGTCTACCCCTTGAGGAATTTCCTCAAGGTATTCGCCGCCCATTGAGTCGCGGCATCCCAATCTGGGCATTGCCCGGATCAATCCATTTCGGGAGGTTCCTATGAGAAACTTCCTCCGTTCCAAGAGCTTAAGAAGCTTGCCTGCCATTGCCCTCCTCGGCATCTTGGCCCTCGCGGTCTTCGGGTGCTCGGGAAACAAGACCGAGTCTAAAAAATTGTACATATTCAACTGGACATATTACACGCCGGACTCAGTTATCGAGAAGTTCGAAAAGGAGTACGGGGTCGATGTCATCTACGATTCCTTCGCGTCCAACGAGGAGATGTTCGCCAAGCTCAAAGCTGGAGGAGCGAACTACGACCTCTGCTTCCCCTCGGGCGACTACGTGTCGATCATGATCAAGGAGAAGATGCTCCAGAAGATTGACAAGAAGGCATTGAAAAACTGGGCCAATATAGCTCCCGAGGTGCTCGAGAAAAGCGATTTCGATCCCGGGAACGAGTATTCGGTGCCCTACTACATGGGGGCCGCGGGCGTCGCTGTCAACACGGCCAAGGTAGGCTCCTACGACAAGTCCTGGTCGATTTTTAGCCGAAAGGACCTGGCGGGCAAAATGATCATGCTGGACGATATGCGCGAGGTGATGGGCGACGCCCTGGCCTACTTGGGCTATTCGGTCAACACCGTTGACCAGGCCCAGATAGACGCGGCCAAGAAGCTCGTCAACGAGGAATGGAAGCCCAATCTCCTTAAGTTCGACGCCGAGGCATTCGCCAAGAACTTCGCTGCAGGCGAGGTCTGGGTGGCCCAAGGCTACGCCGAGTCGATTTACGCCGAACTGGACAAATCCAAATGGGGCGAGGTCGATTTCTTCATTCCCAAGGAAGGCGGCCCCTCATACATAGATTCCATGGTCATCCTCAAAAACTCCAAGAACAAGGACATGGCACTGAAGTTCATAGACTTCATCCACAGACCGGAAATATATGCCGAGTTCTGCGACGCCTTCGGCTTCCCCGCCACGGCCAACACGCCAGCGCGGGCGCTCAAGAAGGGCGACTCGTACTACACGGCGGAATCGCTCGTCCCATGCGAACTCAAGAAAGACGTGGGAGCCGACCTGGAGAAATACAACCTGGCTTGGCAGGAAATAAAAGTCGGAAAGTAGATGGCCGAAGCGGAATCGAGCATCTGCACGATAG
>DATCUA010000302.1:0-1812 GCA_036567645.1 Rectinemataceae bacterium
CCCTCGATCTTTTGGAAGAAGCCCAGCGCAGGGGAGCGAGCATCGTGCGCGTTGCCACCCATGTCACCGAGGCCGACGTCTCCGAAGAGTACATCAAGGCCGCCAAAAAAATGGGCATGTTCGTCGTGGGCTTTCTCATGATGGCCCACATGGCGGATACGGATAAGCTCGTCGAGCAGGCCCTGATCATGGAATCCTTCGGGGCCGACGTTGTCTACGCCACCGACTCCGCAGGCGCGCTCTTGCCCGGCCAGGTGCGCGAGCGCGTCGCCGCCCTCACGAGAGCCCTGAAAATCCCCGTGGGCCACCACGCCCACGACAACCTCGGCTGCGCCGTGGGCAATTCCCTCGCCGCCGTCGATGCCGGGGCTACCTATATAGACGGTTCCTTGGGAGGCATGGGGGCCGGAGCGGGCAACTCCGCCACGGAGATGCTCGTGGGCGCCCTCAAGAAATCGGGGGCGGACGTGCAGGCCGATCTCTTCAAGACCATGGACGCGGCCGAGAAGGTCCTGCTTCCCCTCGTCGTAGAAAAGGGCAAGCCCCTGCCTCGGCACGATTCCAATTCCCTCATCATGGGCTACGCGGGCGTGTACTCCAGCTTCATGCTCCACGCGCGCAAGGGCGCCGAGCGTTTCGGCGTGGACGTGCGGGACATACTCATAGAGCTGGGAAAGCGCAAGGCAGTGGGCGGGCAGGAGGACTGGATAATCCAGGTGGCCTACGACCTCGCCAAGGCGGCGGGAAAGCCCGTGTGAACGAGCGGAGCGCCAAAGGCGGCATTCCGCGCATTTCTATGTGAACGAAGTGCTACATGGTAGCACTTGTCAAGTTTATAGGAGGATTGAAGATGAAGAAAGGACTGTTCGCTCTCCTCGCCGCGGCCATGCTCTTCGGGTTCGGCGCCGACGCCTTCGCCCAGAAGGAACTCAAGCTCGGCCACATAGCCGCGCCCAACACCGCATACGACAACTGGGCCAAAGAATTCAAGGCCCAAGTGGAAGCCGGCACGAACAACAGGTACAAGATCGTGATCTTCGGCGGCGGTCAGCTTGGGGACTCCGGCCCTCTCATGGAGGCTATGCAGGCCGGCAACCTCCAGTTCGCCATCATCACTTCGGGCGACGCCAGCCAGTTCGTCAACGAGATCAACGTCCTCGATATGCCCTTCCTCTTCAGGGACTGGAGCCACGTCGAGAAGTTCATCGCCTCCCAGGCCGGCAAGGATCTCCTCGCCCTCTCCGAGCAGTTCGGGATCAAGTCGCTCGGCTTGATGGGCCGCGGCTACCGCCACGTCACCAACGCCAAGTTCCCCATCAATAAACCCGAGGATCTCAAGGGCCTGAAGATGCGCATTTCGGAAAGCCCCGTACTCGTCGAGTCCTTCAAGGCCATGGGAGCCAACGCCCAGGCCATGGCCTGGTCCGAGGTATACACCGCCCTCCAGCAGGGAACGGTGAACGCCCATGAGAACACCATCATCACCACCCGCGACTACAAGATCAACGAAGTGCAGAAGTACATGTCCGAAACCGGGCACGTCTTCGCCATGGCAACTCTGATGGCTTCCAACGACTGGTTCAAGAAGCTCCCGAAGGAAGACCAGGACGTGATCGCTAAAGCCGCCGTCGACTCGGCCGCCAAGCTTTCCCTGGTCCAGAAGAACAACGAGCAGAAGGCCAAGGACGAGCTGATCGCCAAAGGCATGGTGTTCAATAAGGTGGACACGGCCCCCTTCGTGGCTGCTGTCCAGCCCGTTATCACCAAGTATGCAAAAGGCAACATCAAGAAGTTCTACGACGCCATCCTGGC
>DATCUA010000303.1:0-3200 GCA_036567645.1 Rectinemataceae bacterium
GTGAATGGAAAGGGGTCGAGGTAATAGAACTGAATATAAGAAAAGATCACGTCCATATGGTGGTGACGATACCACCAAGAATATCTGTATCGGAATTACTGGGGATACTGAAGGGTAAAACGGCGATAGCAATATTCAAGCAAGAGCAAAAGTTAAAGAAGAAGCCATATTGGGGCAACCATTTTTGGAGTAGGGGATACTGTGTAACCACACTAGGAATGGATGAGGATAAGATCCGGCGGTATGTAAAGTACCAAGAAGAACGGGAAAAGCAAGAAGAAGATAATGCGAGGGACTATGGCCTCTTTGAGAGGCCTGAATCCTAAAGCCACCACCTTTGGTGGTGGTTGTTTACTATAATATCAGAACGATGTACTACAATGCAGAACAGTAGCGAATGCGGAATATAAACCACGGGGAGGGAATCATGGCTGATGCGCAGAATCCTGAGATAGGGAAGACCATCGTCGCTGGCGGGCTGGCTGTCAATTACCACGATATGGGCTCCGGAGATCCGGTGGTCTTCATCCACGGATCGGGGCCCGGAGTGACGGCCTGGGCCAACTGGCGCCTTGTTCTCCCCAAGATATCGGCTACCCGCAGAGCCATTGCGCCCGACATGGTTGGTTTTGGATACACGGAACGCCCAGCCGGAGCCAAGTACGGCATGAATCTCTGGGGCAAGCAGCTCAAGGACTTCCTCGACGCCCTCGGACTGGACAAGGTAGACCTGGTGGGCAACTCCTTCGGAGGCGGCCTGGCCCTCTATATGGCCATCCACTACCCAGAGAGGGTGCGCAAGCTCGTGCTGATGGGAGCCATGGGCGTCCAATTCCCTATAACCGAGTGGCTGGACAAGGTCTGGGGATACACGCCCTCCCAAGAGGCGATGTCCGAGGCCCTCAAACACTTCGTTTCCAATCCCGCCATCATCACTCCTGATCTCGTTAGGATGCGGTACGAAGCTTCCATCCGGCCCGGCTACCAGGAGAGCTTCAGCGCGATGTTTCCCGCCCCGCGCCAGCGTAGCGTAGACGCCATGGCCTGCGCCTCGGCCGACATCGCTTCCATACAGCACGACACCCTGATAATCCATGGCCGCGAGGACCAGGTAATACCGACCGAGACCTCCGCCATGCTCTTCAGGCTCATCCCCAACGCCCAGCTCCACATGTTCGGCAAGTGCGGACACTGGACCCAGATCGAGCAGAACGCCAAGTTCTGCGCCGTGGTCGAATCCTTCCTGGCGGGGGTGTTCTGATGGCTCTCTCCCAAAAGCACATCCAAGAAGCCGCCGACGCCCTCGACGCCGCTTCCAGATCCTGCCAGGCCACGGAAAAGCTCACGCTCCGCTATCCCGGGATCGACGTGGACGACGCCTACGCCATACAGATGCTCAACGTGCGCAGGGCCCTGGACAGGGGCGGCGTGATCTCGGGCAAGAAGATCGGCCTCACCTCCAAGGCCATGCAGGACATGTTCGGCGTTACGACGCCCGACTTCGGCCACCTCTTCGCGGATATGGAAGTCTCCGAGGGGAGGATAGAGCGATCTTCCATGGTCCAGCCCAAGGTGGAAGCCGAGATAGCCTTCGTGCTCGCCCGGGACCTCGACATGGTGCGCGAGATCACAGCGGCCGACGTCCTCGCAGCGACCGACTATGTCGTCGCCGCCTTGGAGATCGTTGACAGCCGGATCGGCAATTGGAAGATCGGCTACTGCGACACGGTGTCGGACAACGCATCCTCGGGCAGGTATGTCCTGGGTTCGATCAGGAAGAAGGTTTCGGAGATCGATCTCAAAGCCGAGACCATGGACTTCTTCGTGAACGGCGAAAAGCGCAACTCCGGCAAGGGTACCGATGTCCTGGGAGACCCGGCTTACTGCGTGGCTTGGCTCGCGAACAGCATGAGGAAGTACGGAACCCTGCTCAAGAAGGGCGAGGTCATCCTCTCCGGGGCGCTCTCGGCAGCCATCTCCGCTTCCGCCGGAGACACCTTCAGGGCGGACTATTCCAGCCTCGGCCACGTGAGCGTGGCCTTCTACTGAGAGGATGCGATGCCGATCAAAGTCAAAGCTGCCATCATAGGCCCCGGGAACATCGGAACCGACCTGCTCGTGAAACTGAGGCGGAGCCCCCTTCTCGAGGTGGCCTACGTCTGCGGCGTAAAGGAATCTCCAGGAATCGAGATAGCCAGGAGCCACGGCATTCCCACCACCATCAAGGGCATCGATGAGATGCTCGCCGTCGAGGACATCAAGATCGTCTTCGACTCCACCGGCGCCGGACCCCACATGGTCCACGCTCTCAAGCTGAAGGCCGCGGGCAAGATAGCCATAGACCTCACACCCGCCGCCGTGGGTCCCTATGTCGTGCCCTCCGTAAACCTGACCGAGGGTTTTTTCAAGCTGGACAACGTCAACATGGTCACCTGCGCGGGCCAAGCCACTACGCCTATCGTCTACGCCGTCAACCGGGCGGCGGGAGTATCGTACGCCGAGGTGGTATCCTCCGTTTCCTCCAAGAGCGCCGGGCCAGGCACCAGGCAGAACCTCAACGAGTTCATCGAGACCACGGCGAAGGCCCTCAGGATCGTGGGTGGGGCAGAAAAGTCCAAGGCCATCATCGTGCTCAATCCGGCCGAGCCTCCCATCCTCATGCGCAATACCATCCTCTGCAAGGTGAAAAGGCCCGATCTCGCGGCTATCCGAGCCTCGATCGACGCTGTCCTCGCCGACGTCAAGACCTACGTTCCCGGCTACCGCTTCCTCGTCGAGCCCATTCTCAAAGACGACATCGTGACCACCGTCATCGAAGTGGAAGGCCTGGGCGACTTCTTGCCCAAGCACACGGGAAATCTCGACATAATCAACGCGGCGGCCGTCGCCGTGGCGGAGCGCTTCGCCCAACGCATCCTCGCGAGCTCCAAGGCGAGCGACGATGCTCGGATCCAGGAGGGCAAGAGATGAGCAGGGTATACATAACGGACACCAGCCTTCGCGACGGGAGCCACTCGGTTTCGCACCAGTACACGAGTTCGGACGTGGCCAAGGTGGCCGCGGCCCTGGACGAGGCGGGAATCGATATCATCGAGGTCAACCACGGCGACGGCCTGGGGGGCGCCTCCTTGACCTACGGCTTTTCGGCGGAGAACGAGCTGGACCTGGTTGCCGCCGCCGCCAAGGTCGTGAAGCGAGCC
>DATCUA010000304.1:0-2183 GCA_036567645.1 Rectinemataceae bacterium
TATTCCTCGGCGCCCGCGTCTTCCGCGATGGCAGCGTAGGAAGAACGAAAGAAGGCGGCGGCGTCCTCGCCCCAGGGACCCGATACCAACCGAGACGCTAAGCCTTCTTCCACGAGGCGGGCGCCGAGATAGGAGAATCTCGGCTTCAGGCTCGTCGAGAGCTTGGCTCCCAAGAGGCCGGTCAAGGCGAGGGCGTCGTTCCAGGCCTTTCCCTTGAGGAGGGAACGGCAATACCCATCCAGGAGATCGTCGAAACTGGATGGATTCTTCCAGCGGCTTGAGGCTTCGACGAGGGCGGCGAACTCGAAGGGTCTGCGCTCGGCCGGATCGAGATTCGGGGACTGAGGATCGTCTGGGACGACCGCAATTCCAGGGTCGAGAACTAGGGCGAACGCCCCGATATCGTCCCTGCTTCCCCGGGCTATGAGCTTGAGCGTGATATCGAGCCAGTACCACAGGGCTCCGTCCGAGTCGGCATCCGAAGGGGCTTTTTCGGTCAGGGAGAGGAAGAGGGCGGCTGCGGGCGCATCCCATCCAGCGAGCTGCCAGAGCCGGGCGAGGTAATACGCAGCGATCCACAAGCCGTCCTCGTACCGAGCAGAAAGCTCGTCGGCTACCCGGTCCGCTTCCTCCGCCCGCGGCGGCGATTCCGGAAGCGTACCTGAGCCGGAATCGGTTACCGGAGCAGGCAGCGAGGCCGACGCTGGCTGGGCCAAGGGGAAGCGCGACGCGAAGAATGCTATTCCGGATGTGTCCTTCGCGTTGACGAAGGATCTCCCAGCTTCGGATACGAAATGGCGAGGAGCTCCGGGGGCGAGGATGAGGTCTTTGGCGGAAACCGCGAATCTGGTAGCCGAGGCGTAATCTTTGGCTTGGAAGGCGATCCGCATCCGGGCCAGCTCGGATCGGGCTGTGGGGGCCCCTGAATCCGTAGGCTCGAGCCCGAGGGCCAGGCCGAGGATCTTGGCTCCCCACGAGTCGAGGGAGGGCGAGCCGAGCAGATTCCATGCCTGCTCGGCCCAGGCTTGGTCGCCGAGGGCGGACCGGGCCGAGTATTCGTAGTAGGAGAGTTCGTTGGCGCGGGACCTCGCGGCGGCCGCGAGGTTCTTGCGCGCCTGCCCCACGAGCTCCACAGCCCCGGCCGGCATCCCCGCCCCCAGCGCGGCCGCCGCTCCCTGCGCATACATCTCCATGTCCGGCCCGAACGCCTCGATCCAGGATACCGCCAGAGAATAGGCTCCGCTCTTGTCCCCGGACTGGATGGCTCGCTGGACGAGGATCTTCCCCGCTTCCTTGGCCTCTGCCCCCTGGCCGAAGGCGAAAGCCAGGCGATAGAGAAAATCGATAGAAGGCCCCGCCTCTCTGGACGATTTCCGACCTTCGGAAACCTCGGCTTCCAGCTTTTTCGCCTCGTAGAACCATGCGCCCGGACCCATTCCCTCCGGCGTCGGGGGGAGCTCGGGGAAGGTTGGCCCTTCCTCTGCGGGCTGGGCAGGGGATGGGGATTCAAGCGTGGCGGGGGACGGGGCTGGAGATGGGACTGCGGGCGGTGTAGGACTTTCCTGCCCTGATGCCGCGGCGAGCACGCAGGATAAAAAGAGAATCGCAGCGCCGAACCTGGTTCGGTAACGGAATCGAGGATGGAACATAGAGTTCAGGCCCTTCCCAGAACCACCAGGGATTCGGCGCCCTCGTCGTAGGGGCGGCCGTCGAAACCTCCGAGCACGCGGCAGGAGGCGAACCCCGCCTTCGAGAAGGCTTCGCGGATTTCGAAGCCCGAGTAGAGCCTGAGATCGAAGGACCTGTCTACCTTCTGGCCGGGTTTTTCCAGAATCCAACGGTTGGTCTGGACTTCCCAGTCTCCCCGGATTTTATACTCGGTTCTCACCATCCACCCCGAGCGCTCGAACTCTTCCGATTGCGTAAAATCGCGGGCCGCCAGCTCCTTGCCCAGGGTCTCGAGCACGAAGAGGCCCCCGGGGGCCAGGCAACGGCGCGCCTTGGCCAGAAACTCCATATCCTCTTCTCTTGAATTGAAGTACCCAAAACTCGTATAGAGATTGATGCATACATCGAACGAGCCCTTCGGGACGAAGCTCCTGACATCCTCCTGGATGAAATCCACATCCAGCCCCGAGGCGATGGCGGTTTCGCGGGCGGCTTCCACATACGAAGGCGTTATG
>DATCUA010000305.1:0-11678 GCA_036567645.1 Rectinemataceae bacterium
GAATCGAAGCCCCAGTAAACGGCGGCCGTAACTATAACGGTCCTAAGGTAGCGAAATTCCTTGTCGGGTAAGTTCCGACCCGCACGAATGGTGGAACGATCTGGGCACTGTCTCAACGCGAGACTCGGTGAAATTTAAGTAGCGGTAAAGATGCCGCTTACCCGTGGTTAGACGGAAAGACCCCGTGAACCTTTACTGTAACTTACCATTGGGACTTGGCCGCGCATGTGTAGGATAGGTGGGAGACTGAGAGCCATGGCCGTTAGGTTGTGGGGAGTCGTCGGTGAAATACCACCCTTGCGCGGCTAGGTTTCTAACCTGTTCCGTAAATCCGGGATGGGGACAGTGGTAGGCGGGCAGTTTGACTGGGGCGGTCGCCTCCCAAATGGTAACGGAGGTGCGCGAAGGTCGCCTTGCGCTGGTTGGAAATCAGCGTACAAGTGTAAAGGCATAAGGCGGCTTGACTGCGAGTCTGACAGGACGAGCAGGTACGAAAGTAGGTCTTAGTGATCTGGCGGTCGCGAGTGGAAGCGCCGTCACTTAACGGATAAAAGGTACTCTGGGGATAACAGGCTGATCTTGCCCAAGAGTTCACATCGACGGCAAGGTTTGGCACCTCGATGTCGGCTCATCGCATCCTGGGGCTGGAGCAGGTCCCAAGGGTTTGGCTGTTCGCCAATTAAAGCGGTACGTGAGCTGGGTTCAGAACGTCGTGAGACAGTTCGGTCCCTATCTGCCACGGGCGTTGGATGGTTGAGAGGAGCTGCTTTTAGTACGAGAGGACCGAAGTGGACGAACCTCTGGTGTACCAGTTGTCCTGCCAAGGGCACGTGCTGGGTAGCCACGTTCGGAAGGGATAACCGCTGAAAGCATCTAAGTGGGAAGCCCACCTCGAGATGAACCATCCCTGAGGGTTTAACCCTCCTGAAGGCACCAGGGAGACTACCTGGTCGATAGGGTGGAGATATACGCGCAGTAATGCGTTCAGTCGACCACTACTAATCTGCCGTGAGGCTTGACCATATTATCCTTCACTTTTCGAGAAATCATCGTTCACGAGTATCGCGCGGAACTGATATGTTCCGAAAAAAAGATTGCCTGGATACGAAACGCTTCCTTCCGCCGATTTCTATCGGCGCCCTCGTTTTTTTGTGATTATTGCCTGGTGACTATTGTGGAGGGGCCACACCCGTTCCCATTCCGAACACGGAAGTTAAGCCCTCCAACGCCGATGGTACTGCCTTCGGGTGGGAGAGTAGGTCGTCGCCAGGCTTTTTTTATTTAAAGAGCTCACCGGAAGGTGGGCTCTTTAAATAAGAAAGAGTCTAAGAGGGATGAGCAGTATTTGAACGCACTAGACATAGCGGCAGTCGTGTGACGTCGTACGAAAATACTGCTAAACGAAGGCCGCTGGCCTTCGTTCGTTGCCAGGCTTTTAACGGCTATCCGTTAGAAAGGCAAAAAAGCAAGGCTGACAACACAACGGAAATCAAGACTTCCAGAAGCGCTTGCTGAACAGCACGAGCACCGTATACACCTCGAGCCTGCCAACGAGCATGGCGAATGAAAGCCAAAGCTTGATCCACCAGGGGAAGAATGAATAATTAGCCGCCGGACCGACGAGGTTGAAGCCCGGGCCGATATTGCCGAGGGTAGCGAGCGTGGCGGTGACGCTGGTTGTAATATCGTAGCCCCCCAGGCTCACTACGACGAAACTGACGATCATGAAGGCGAAATAGAGGAACACCAGTGCAGCCGTGTCGTACACGACATTCTTGCGAAGCGCTTTGCCATTGACGAAGATCGAATACACTCCTTTTGGGTTCATGAGATAACGCATCTCGGTAAAAGCCATTTTAAAGAGCGTGATTATCCGGATCACCTTGATGCCTCCGCCTGTCGAACCCGCGCAGCCACCGATGAACATGAGAAAAAGCAGAACCCCTTGCGAGGCCGAGGGCCAGGCGTTGAAATCAGCGGTAGCGAAGCCTGTCGTGGTCAATATCGACGAGGCTTGGAAGCCGGCGTATCGCAACGATTTCATGAAGTCCGGATATACTCCGCTGCCTCGAAGATCCAAGGCGATGACCAGGGCGGATACTGTGAAAATGGCGAGGTAGGCCCGTAGTTCTGGATCTTTGACCGCGCTCTTCCAGTTTCCCGTGAGGACACGATAGTGGAGAGTGAAGTTCATACCTGCCAGCAGCATGAACACGGTTATGACGAGATCAATGTAGGCCGACGAATAATGGCCGATGCTCAGGTTCTTGACGCCGAAGCCTCCGGTAGCCAGGGTAGCGAACGTGTGGCAGATGGAGTCGAACCAGTTCATCCCCCCGAGCATGAGCATGATCGCCTCGACGACCGTCATACCGAGGTAGATGATCCAAAATATCTTCGCCGTTCCTGAAACGCGGGCTGTGATCTTGTCGACGGAAGGGCCGGGAGATTCTGCCTCCATCAACCGAAGACCGCCGAAGCCGAGCAATGGGAAAATCGCCACGGTGAGGACGACGATGCCCATACCCCCGAGCCAGTGGGTCGTGGCCCTCCAGAGAAGGAGAGAGCGGGGAAGGGCTTCTATGTCCTTGAGGATGCTGGCTCCCGTCGTCGTATAGCCACTCATCGTCTCGAAGAAGGCGTCTACGAAGGAAGGAATATATCCGGAGAGGACGAAGGGTAAGGCGCTCAAGGCCGAAGCCATGATCCAGCAGGAAGTGACGAAGAAAAAGCCTTCCTTATTGGTCAAGAAAGGCCTGCCGTCCTTCCTCGAAATGAAGGCCATGATCCCGAAGAACCCGAGAGCAAGCGCGGCGGGACTCAGGAAGGAGAGGCTCGTCCTGAGGTTCTCCCCGTCCAGAAAGGAGAAGGCGGCTGCTATGAGCAGGAATATCGCTATAAGTCCCGCGACTATAGAAAGAAGGCGCAACAGTGAACGGTGATGCATATCATGCTCCGAGGAGACTTTCGAGGCGTGGGATGCGATCTTTGGCGAGGATGAGACCAACTACATCCCCGGCGCGCAAGACTGTCGAACCTGTGGGGATGAGGGTCTCCCCATCGTGGAGTACGAATGCCACGAGAATCCCCCTGGGGAGGTTGAGGTCGACTATCCTCGAACCCCAGTCGAGGTTTTCAGTGCGGAGGATGAGCTCCACGAGCTCGAAATCCCCTTCAGCGAACGAATGGAGATGGCGGATATTGGACTTTCTCACTATGTCGAGGATGGTGCCAGCCACGACTGCCTTTTGGTTGACCACGGCGTCTATTCCCAAGTCCCCGACGAGCCTCATGTACAGATCGTTGTGGACGACAGCCAGGGATCTCTTGGCCCCGGCCCTCTTCGCGAGCAAGGCGAGGGCGAGATTGTCGCTTTGGTACTCCGTGAGACCTATGACGAGGTCGGCTTTCCCTATGTTCTCCTCCTCGAGGATGAGTTCGTCGGAATAATCCCTGCAGACTATTTCCGCGTCGGGGAACATGGATGCCGCGGCCTTGGCCTCGTCTTTGTCTTTGTCTATGGCTTTGATGGTCGGATTGCCAAGAATGCTCAAGGCCGAGATTTCCTTTTTGGAACGGAGGCGCTTCAATCCCGATCGTTCTTGGGTGGGCACGCCCAGTTCTACGAAAACCCTCCTGGCAAGAGCATTCGCCCCAAAAACGACGATGCTCTTCATGCGGATGGAGTGCCTGGACGAAGTGGAAAAAAGCCTGTCCAGGGCGAGAGGCTCGCCGAGGAAATAGACGAAATCCCCACTCTCGAGCCTCGTGTCGCCCGCGGGGATGAGGAGATCTCCTCCCTTAGCAACGGCTGCAACGATGAAATCCTGCCCCAGTTCCGCTCGCAGAGTCTTCAGATCCTTTCCACCAAGGCGAGGATCCTCATCCACCTTTATCTTCCTCAGTTGTATGCCCGCTTCCTTGACGTCGATCGTGTCCGGGTTCATGCCGCGGAAGATGATCCGCGCCACCGCCTCCGCAGTTTCAGCCTCGGGATTGAGTATCCTGTCGACGCCGAGGATGCGCTTGGCCTTGTTCTTCGAGGAGCCGAAATAATGGCTCCTGACCCTCGCTATCGTTTTGGGCTTGGAGTAGGTTTCCGCCACCAGGCCGCAGGATACGATATTGGTTTCGTCGCTGCCCGATAGCGCTATGAACCAGTCGGCGTCAACTACACCCGAGTCTTCCAGCACATCGGGATTCTCGCCGTCGCCCTCGCAAACGAGACAGTCCAACTCGTTGGCTATCCCCTTAGCCAGCTCGGGATTCTTTTCGATGACGACGACGTCCCGCTTTTCCGCTACGAGTTCCCGGGCTATCTGGACTCCGAGATTGCCCGCGCCCATGATCACTACCTTCATGGTTGCACTATACGGCTTCCTTCTCCATATGGCAATGAACAAGCACTTCAGCCTTCCCATTGTCAGGGCGTCCCGTATCTGCTACTCTGCCACTCCTGGAGTACTCCAGTGCGGATTCGCATCGGAAGAGACAGGATATTCATCCTCGTCTTCTTCGTTTCCCTAATCCTCGTGGGTTCTTTCGCCCTCTCCATACCCGGCATGTTCTTGGACGGCAGGCTCTCCTATGTCGATGCCCTTTTCACCTCCACGAGCGCCGTCTGCGTGACAGGCCTCATCACCGTAGATACGGCCAGATTCAGCCTCGCCGGGCAGAGTGTAATCTTGGCCTTGATCCAGGCGGGCGGACTAGGGATCATCACCCTAGCAACTTTTTTCATTGCCATTCCGAGACGCAGGATCTCCATAGTCTCGAGAGGCATGATATCCGACTACGCCATTTCGGAGGTCGAACACCAGCCCAAGACCATCGTGAAGGCCATTGTCAAATACACCTTGGTTTTCGAGGCCATTGGCGCGCTGATCTACTACCTCCGCTTCAGCTCCTCGGTTCCCCGCCCGGGCTTCGTCTCTGTATTCCATGCCGTATCGGCCTTCTGCAACGCGGGATTTTCGACATTCACGACAAGCCTGGAAGCCTATGTCTTCGATCCTCTCGTCTCCCTGAATACAATCTGGCTCATCGTATCGGGCGGCATTGGATTCATAGTAATCAAGGACGTGAGGAACTTCGCCCTGGGTAAGAAGCACCGCCTTTCCACACACTCCAGCGTGGTCCTCGGCACGAGCGCAGCCTTGATTTTGTTCGGAACCATCTGCTTTCTCCTCCTCGAATACAGGGGGATCATGAGAGGATTTACTCTTCCTCAAAAGCTGCTCGCCAGCTTCTTCCAGGCTGCCACCCCGAGGACGGCTGGATTCGACACCCTTCCGCAGGCTTCTTTCGGACAGGGATCGCGCATGCTGACCATGATCCTCATGTTTATCGGGGCATCCCCGGCATCGACGGGAGGAGGGGTGAAGACGAGCACCTTCTTCATCCTTGTGATGACCGCCTTCAGGTACAAGGAGAAGAGCGAGCATATAGCCTTCGGAGGCAGGAATATCCAGCCTTCCCTAGTGTTCAAGGCCGTCGGCGTCGTCATCAAGGGCTCCATCATCGTGCTTACTATCTCGGCGTTGATACTCCTCGTCGAATCGGCGCATGGAGCCGCGATAGGGATGGCGGAATGCGTTTTCGAGACGATCTCCGCCTTTGGCACGGTAGGCCTCTCCCTGGGCTTGACCTCGAGTCTCCATCCAGCATCCAAGCTCCTCATCGTGGTCACCATGTTCGTGGGAAGGGTTGGGCTCTTCGCCATTGCCCTGCCCAAAACAGACAGGGATGTCGAGGGCTACGCAGGGCTGCCGAGCGCGGATATCATGATCTAGGCGCCGTCGGAGGTAATATGAAGCAATACGCCTTTCTAGGACTGGGCTCCTTGGGCATGAGCATGCTCGAGCGCGTCGCGGAGATCACCGATCTCGTTGTAGTAATCGACAAGAGCGCCAAGCGCGTGGACAGGATCAAGGACCTGGTGAGGACGGCCTTCGTTGCGGATGTCATGGATGGTGAGGCTTTCGAGAGGATATTCCCCGAAGGCATAGATGTGGCCGTCGTCGATCTCGTCCCGGATACCGAAGCCAGCCTCCTCGTCACCCACCGCCTGAAAAAACTCGGGGTGAAGGAGATCATAGTCAAGACCATGTCAGACGAGATGGCCGAGCTGGCGAAGCTGGCCGGGGCCACGCGGATAGTCGATTCCGACAGGGAAGCCGCCGCGAGGATAACGCCCATGATCCTCTCTTCCTCCCTGTACAATTTCCTCCCCATCGGCGGGGATCTCGTGATGGCCGAGGTCCAAGTGCCCCCTTCCTTAGTCGGGAAAACCATCATAGAAGCCGACCTTCGCCAGCGTCAGGGCATCAATGTCGTGGCCATCAGGAGCGGAGGCGGTTCGGCCTACCGCGGGTTCGACAGGAATTACAGGCTGGAGAAGGACGACCTCCTCTTGGCCGTTGGCGAGGAGAACGACATCTTCGGATTCTCCGGCGTGCCGAGGGTGCGGACGCCGAGTTCGAAGAAGTCCTTCCTCGGAAACTTGATGAAGACCTTCAAGAAAACCCGCGATTGACCCTCACGAACCATAGCTTGTAAAATTGCCGTACTCGCTAAGCCCACGAGGCTGTTTTCCGCGCGGCCGGGACAAAGCGCCTGAGGCCGCCATTCCGGCTCGGGGATGAACTCCGCAGCCGCTCCGGAGGTCCAGATGGACATTTTCCAGAAGTGCCGGGATTTCGATCTCGACAAGAAGGCCATGGAAAAAGGCATATATCCCTATTTCCAGGCCCTCGACGGCCTCGAAGGCACCGAGGTCACCTACCATGGCCGCAAGATCATCATGATCGGCTCCAACAACTACCTGGGCCTGACTACCCACCCGAAGGTTCGGGAAGCTGCACGCAAGGCGCTGGACGAATTCGGACCATCCTGTACGGGCAGCCGATTCCTCAACGGCACCTTGAGCATCCACCACGATCTGGAAGCGAGGCTGGCGGCCTTCGTAGGCAAGGAGGCGGCCCTCGTCTTCTCCACCGGCATGCAAAGCAATCTGGGAGCGATTTCCGCCCTCATCGGCCGCAACGACATAGTGGTGACCGACAAGGACGACCATGCCTCTATAGTCGACGCCTGTAGGCTGGGCTTGGGCGAGATCAAGAGGTTCGTGCACGGAGATCTGCACCAACTCGACCGGATCCTCGGTAAAATCGCCGACAAGCATGGGGTGATGGTTGTCGTTGACGGTGTGTTCTCGATGGGCGGAGACATTGTCGATCTGCCCACCCTCGTAGGCATCTGCAAGAAGCGCGGGGCGAGGCTCTACGTGGACGACGCCCATTCACTGGGTGTGCTCGGGGGGGGGAGAGGCACGGCCTGGCATTTCGGCCTGACCGACCAGGTGGATCTCATCATGGGCACCTTCTCCAAGAGCTTCGCTTCGCTGGGCGGGTTCGTAGCCGGCGACAAGGACGTCATCAACTATATAAAGCACACAGCCCGCTCCTTCATTTTCTCGGCCTCACTGCCCGCTCCCAACGTCATGGCCGCCTTCGCAGCCCTCGAGGTGATGGAAACCGAGCCCTGGCACGTGAAAAAGCTCTGGGAGAACGCCGAATTCATGATCAAGGGCTACAAGGCTCTCGGATTCAACATAGGCGCCACCCAGACCCCCATCGTACCCGTCATCATCGGAGACGACGAACTCTGCTTCAGGTTCTGGAAGGAGCTTTTCGACGCAGGCGTGTACACGAACCCCGTCATTTCTCCGGCGGTCCCCCAGGGCATGGCCCTCTTGCGCACCTCGTACATGGCCACCCACAGCATAGAGCAGCTCCAGAGAGTGCTCGACATTTTCGAAAAGGCGGGGAAGAAGCTCGGCATACTCTGAGCCGGCCTGGCAGGCGGGAGCTCTCCGTTTTCGCTTCACTCAGGGCGAGCTTGGGGTATGAGACCCTTCTCGGCGAAGCTGAAGTACCTGAGCTCTGAGAAAACCAGGTGGTCCAGAAGGGGGATGCCCAGGATATCCCCCACCTCTCTCAGGCGCTGGGTTATGTCCACATCCTCCTTCGATGGCTCGACAGAGCCCGAAGGATGGTTGTGGGCTACGATGATGGCGCAGGCTCTGTCCGTAATGGGATCGGCGAAAACCTCCCGCGGATGGACTACCGTCTTGTTGACGAGCCCTGAACTCACCTGCCGGATCCCGAGCACTTCGTGGGCTCCATTGAGGGATATGCAGAGGAAGTGCTCTTGCCTCCTGTCGGCAAAATGGGTGAGCAAAGGGTAGAGATCCTTGGGCATGGCGATTTTCCTGCCGCGCGCCCCGTAGTACCTTCGGCCGAGTTCAATAGCCGCCGCCAGGGCGCAGGCCTTGGCCGCGCCTATTCCGGCGATCCCTCTGAGGCCGGTCATATCTATGTTGGGCAATGATTTGTCTAGGATGTCGACAACTTCCCTGGCGAGAAAAGCCACCGGCTTTCCCGCTCGTCCCGAACCGAGGAGTATGGCGAGCAGATCCTTGTCCGCCAAGGATCCCGGCCCGCCGCGCAATAGGCGCTCGCGATAGTCGGGACGGATTTCGGCGCCCCTGGGCGGCACATCCCTCTCAAGCACATATCCGCATTCCATAGGCTCTCCTCTCCCATTACACGCGCTGGAAGCCCGGGGATGATTTCATTTGCGGCGTGATTCCAAACCTGCTATAATCACCCTATACTGATGGAATGAGAGATCCGGGCCCCGCAGGTCTGGAGATCGCGAGGAGGACAGCATGAAAAGCGTTCGAGGCTCGAAAACCGAAGTCAACTTGATGGCGGCATTCGCCGGCGAATCCCAAGCGAGGAACAAGTACACCTACTTCGCCTCCAAGGCCAAGGAAGAGGGCTACGTCCAGATAGCCCTCGCGTTCGAGGATTCCGCAAACCAGGAGAAGGAGCACGCCAAGCGCCTGTTCAAGTTCATGGAAGGCGGCACCACCACCATCACCGGCACCTTCCCCTCGGGGATAATCGGGACGACGAGGCAGAATCTCCAGGAAGCCGCCGATGGCGAAAACTACGAATGGAAGGAGATGTACCCCTCCTTCGCCAAGATCGCCCGCGAAGAGGGCTTCGACGCTATAGCAGCCGTGTTCGAGGCTATAGCCGTAGCCGAAAAGCAGCATGCCAAGCGCTACGAGGGGCTGGCTGCCAACCTCGATTCGGGTACGGTGTTCAAGAAGGACAAGCCCGTGGTCTGGCGCTGCATCAACTGCGGATTCCTTTTTGAAGGAGAAGCCGCGCCCAAGGCTTGCCCAGCCTGCGCCCATCCACAGGCATATTTCGAAGTGCTCTACGAGAACTGGTGAAAAACGCCGAAGGAGGCACGATATGATAGAGAAGAACCAGGTCTACCGATGCGCCCTCTGCGGCAACATCGTCGAGGTCCTGCACGCGGGCGGGGGCGAACTCGTCTGCTGCGGCCAGCCGATGGAGCTCCTCGCCGAGAACACCGTGGACGCCTCCAAGGAAAAGCACGTGCCCGTGCTCAACGCCGCCGACGATGGCTGGTGGGTCAGCGTGGGGGCGGTAGCCCATCCTATGGAGGAAAAGCATTATATACAGTGGATCGAGCTCATAGCGGATGGATTCGTCTATCGGGCCAGCCTCAAGCCGGGCGACGCGCCCAAGGCTTTCTTCCCAGTCAAGGCCCAGTTGGTATCGGCAAGGGAGTACTGCAACCTCCACGGTCTGTGGAAGGCATGATCCGCCTTTGAGCGGACGTTAAAAGGAGAATTCTATGCAGAAGTACGTATGCGAGGTCTGCGGCTACATCTACGACCCGGCCGAAGGAGATGCCGACGGCAAGATCCCCGCCGGAACCCCCTTCGAGAATCTACCCGATGACTGGGTTTGCCCCATGTGCGGAGCCGGAAAGGATTCCTTCTCTCCTACAGACTGAATGCCCCGCTCTGGAGTATATTCGCAGGGACCCCGCGGGGTCCCTGATTTTCATATAGAGCTGGAGGCGCGCGCCCATGATATCGAGGGAAGACTTCGTCTTCGCCATTGGATTCGACGGTCCTCAGGCGGTGGTGGACGGAAAAGCCAAGCGCGAGTTCGGGAAGCTGTCGACTATGGATCTGGCCAAGAAGGGGCTCTACCGGGCCGCTTTCTCCTCGGCGCTGTATTCGCGGAACGAAGCGGAGATGGCCGAGTTCATCCGATTCTTCAACCAAGTCGCAGGCACCGAATACACCGAAGCTTCGCAGCTTTCGCGTCTCTTCGGCGTCTACCTCGAAGAGATAGCCAAGGCCCTGGTACTCTAGGTTCTAGAGCATCTCTAGGATCCTGCATTTCAGGTACCTCGACTCGGCGTAGCCCGAGATGATGGGATGATCCTTGGCCTGAGTCCTCTCTTCCAGGATTCTGAACCTGCGCCCGCAATCTGCCGCGGCTTCTTCCAGGACGGCGTCGAAGCGCGTATTGTCGAACCAGTGCGAGCAGGAGCAGGTCACTAATATCCCGCCGCGCTTTAATAGCCTCATCCCGCGCAGGTTGATCTCCCTGTAGCCCCTCCTCGCGGGCTCCACGGACTGCTTGCTCTTGGCGAAAGCGGGGGGATCGAGGATGACGAGATCGAATTTCTCTTGCGTGCGCTCCAGGTCGCGGAGGGCGTCGAAGGCGTTGGCTTCGAGAATCGAATGACGCTCCGAAAAGCCGTTGAGGCGTGCGTTGAGCGCCGCCGCGGCGAGGGCTTCGGGCGAGGAGTCCAGGGCGAGGACGGAAGACGCCCCGCCTTTCAAACAATTGATGCCGAATCCGCCCTGGTTGCAGAAGGCGTCCAGCACCCTCGATCCCCGGGCATACCGCGCCGCGGCGGCGCGGTTGTCCCGCTGATCCAGATACCATCCCGTCTTCTGCCCGGCGCTGAGGTCGATCGAGAAAACGCAACCGTTTTCCTCGATCGTAATTGAACCGGGCACCTCGCCCCGGAGAAGAGCCGATGACGGCTCGAGGCCTTCCATGGACCGCACCGGGGCGTCCGAACGCTCGATTATCCCGTTGGGAGAAAAACTCTCCTCGAGCGCATCTACGATCAGGCTTTTCTTCCTCTCTACCCCCATTCCGAGGAATTGGACCGAGAGCCAGCGTCCGGGACCGGAATCCGATACGCCAGAGAAGCTGTCAACTATGAGTCCTGGGAGGGAATCGGCCTCGCCGTAGGCCAGCCTGAAGCAGCTCGTCCCCGGATCGAGGACTCGGCTGCGGTAGGCCGAGGCGGAGGCGAAAGCCTCGACGAAGAAGGCCTTGTCGGCGGGAACGCGCGCTTTCGCGCGGGAATATATTCGGACCCGAATCTTGGATGCGGGGCTGAAGAATCCGCAGCCCACCATGGCTTGCGAGGCGTCCAAGACGGCCACCTCCTGTCCCGGTTCGGGAGATCCCGCTACGCGCGCGATTTCGTTGTCGTATATCCAGGGATGTCCGGCGCGGATCCTGATTTCTTCTCGGGGCTTCAGATAGACGGTTGGCATTTGCATAGGAGAAGACTACCCCGGTTTCGCGAACGTGGGCAACAGCGCGCGGGACACACGCCGTTGATTGCCAATACAGACGGCCTGGATTGTACGGATGTTCCGTGCCATGGAGCGTATCCAGACCGTCTTGACGTTGTGCGACCTTATGAAACCGCTAGCTGTCCTTTTTCGAGGGTCGTCCGCGCTTTGCTTTCAGCTT
>DATCUA010000306.1:0-30489 GCA_036567645.1 Rectinemataceae bacterium
ATCCAGGCGAGCGGCCGAAGACTTCGCCCGCCTCTACGCTATCGTCGCCCGGCTCCGGGCTCCCGACGGCTGCCCATGGGATAGGGATCAGAGCCCCTCGAGCATCAGGAACAACATAATCGAGGAAGCCTACGAGCTCGTCGAGGCGATAACCGAGAAGGATACGGAACACGTACGGGAGGAAGCCGGCGACCTTTTCATGCTGGCTACGATGACAGCCTACATGTACGAGGAAGAATCGGCCTTTTCCGTAGGAGACGCGCTCCGGGGAGTAGCGGAAAAGCTCTACAGGAGGCATCCCCACGTGTTCGGGGAGCAGGAAGCCGGAAGCCCGGAAGCTGTCGTAGAACTCTGGAACAGGATAAAGGAGACGAAGGAAGGAAGGCGGAAGAAAGATTCCATCCTTGACGAAGTCCCTCGGCACCTGCCTCCCCTGGAGAAGGCTTACAAGCTCCAGAAGAAAGTGGCCAAGGCAGGATTCGACTGGAAGCGGAGAGAAGATGTCTGGGCCAAGGTCGAGGAGGAGTTCCGAGAGGCACGCCAAGCCCTGATGCGCGGCGATTCTTCGGAAGTCGAGGCCGAGATCGGCGACCTCATCTTCTCAGTAGTCAATCTCGCCCGAGTCTACGGCGTGGATCCCGGTCTCGCCCTGGGTGGATGCAACGAAAAGTTCTCCCGTAGATTCAGGCACGTCGAGCGTGGCATGCGGGAGAAGAGCCTCCCTCTCGCCGCCGAGCACATGGCGACCATGGACGAGCTCTGGAACGAGGCCAAGTTGAGGGAGGAAGGGTGAAAGACCTGACAACGGGCGACGAAACGAGGGGTTTGATAGGATTCGCCCTGCCCATGCTCTTCGGCAATATTTTCCAGCAGTTCTACAACATGGTGGATTCCTTCGTCGTGGGCAGGTTCGTGGGTACTGAAGCCTTGGCCGCCGTCGGCGTATCCTTTCCCGTGATCTTCCTCATGCTCTCGCTGATCATGGGCATCGCCTTGGGCTCCACTGTCCTCATCTCCCACAGCTACGGGGCCAAGGATCTGGACTCGCTTCGGAAGGTCATAGACACATCATACATCTTCATATTCGCAGCCGGCTCCCTGATCTCGATCGTCGGGATCCTGGCCACCGGCCCGATACTCTCTGCTCTCGCCGTGCCTCCGGAAATATCCCCGCAGGCAGGCGCCTACCTGCGGATCATCTTCTCCGGCATGCTGGCCACGTTCGGATACAACGGTATTTCAGCACTTCTCAGGGGTCTTGGGGATTCCAAGACACCTCTCTACATACTCATCAGCTCGACCCTCCTCAATGTCGTCCTCGACCTCCTCTTCGTGGCGGGTTTCGGCTGGGGCGTGGAAGGAGCGGCCTGGGCTACCATTATCGCCCAGGCGATCTCCTTCGTCGGAGCCATGGTCGTTCTCAACAAGAAGAACCAATATCTCAAGTTCAGCCTGAAAACCCTGCGCTGGGACGCCCATATCTTCTCCCAGATGCTCAAGATAGGCCTCCCCTCCGGCATCCAGCAGACCTTTGTATCTCTTGGCATGATGTTGCTCTCCAGGATAGTGAACGGCTACGGTCCAGCTACGATGGCAGCCTATACCGCTGCGGGGAGGCTGGATTCCATAGCCTCCATGCCAGCCATGAACCTGAGCCAAGCCGTCACCACCTTCACGGGGCAGAACATGGGTGCCGGCAAGACCGACAGAGTGAAGCGGGGGCATCTTTCCGCCATCATCCTCAACACCTCCATATCCTTAGCTATAACCCTCGTCGTCCTCCTCTGGGGCGACAAGTTGATGAGCATCTTCACCGAAGACGCCGAAGTGGTGCGTATCGGCGACCAATACCTGACCATCGTCGGCATCTTCTACGCCTTCTTCGGCATCATGTTCATCAACAACGGGGTCATGCGCGGCGCGGGCGACGTCTTCATCCCCATGATCAATACGCTCCTGGCGCTCTGGGTGGTCAGGCTGCCCTGCGCAGTATTCTTCTCTAAATACCTGGGCATGGGCACGGCAGGGATATGGTGGTCCATACCCGCCGGCTGGGCGGTGGGGGTAGTGTTCTCCACCTGGTATTACAGAAGCGGGCGGTGGAAAAACAAGCGTGTTCTCAGACACCCCATCCCCGCGGCGGAAGACTGAAAAAGGCGCTCTCCCGATTCCGCAGGAAGGCGCGCGCGGCTATACTCATGCCATGCCCGCCCCGCTTTCGCCCGCCAAGCTCGCCACGGCGCGCAAGGACTTCTATGTCTTCAACTTCCTCAACTCCTTTTCCTTCATATTCGTCTCGGGCTCCTTCCTCACCCTCTACGCGTTGAGGCTGGGAGCCTCCAATGCGATCGTGGGCGTCCTCAACGCCATAGCATACGCCAATTTCTTCCTCATGCCCCTCGGCAAGCACATCGTGCGCTCAAGGCCCATTGTCTGGACCTTCGGCTGGGGCTGGGTGGCGCGCTACGCCGCTCTCGTGCCCAGCATCTTCGCTCCCCTCTTCGCGTCCAGGGGCCAGACGGGAATCGCCCTCGGCCTCCTCGTGGCCAGCATAGCAGGATTCGCCATATTCAGGGGGCTCGCCCTCATAGGCAACAATCCCGTCGTCGACTATCTCGCTTCGGGAGGAGGAGACAAACCGAGGTCTGATCGCGGCCAGTTCATGACCAACAATTCCATCATAAATTCCATCGCCGGCATGTCGAGCGGCTTTATCCTGGCCTTCTTCTTGGGGGAGAAGGCGACGCCCTGGACCTACGCCATAGGGGTTGGCATAGGCGTTCTCATAGGCTGGGCGGGAAGCTATTACCTCTTGAGGACGCCCGAACCGGAAGGCTACATGCCCTCGGGCTCCCGATCCCTCGTAGAGATAACGAGAGAAGCCTTGAAAGACCGGCATTTCAAACGCTTCATCCTCATTTTCATGGCCTTCGCCTTCATATCGGGCATGGGAAGGTCCTTCCTCCCCGTCTACGCCAAGGAAAGCTTTTCGCAGGGAGACGACGCCGTCATGGTGTACTCCCTCATCTCAAGCCTGGGCGCCATAGCCATGGGTTTCCTCATGCGCCTGGTTGTGGACAGGCTGGGTTCCAAGCCCCTCCTCATCATCTTCGGAGGAATAGGGCTCATTGGCTTCTTACCGGTAGCAGTCTTTCCAGGCCCTTCGATTTTCGGTTCGGCTGCCTCGGCAGCCATCTTCTTGTCGACACTCCATTTCCTCTCGGCTTTCGGCTTTTCAGGGCAGGAGAACGCTTGCCAGACGTACTACTTCACCCTCGTGCCCAAGGAGAAGACCATGGATCTCTCTGTGGTCTACTTCATCGCCTATGGTTTCGGAGGAGCCGTGGGCTCGGGCTTCGGAGGCATCCTTCTCGACATCCTCTCCTCGGCCGGCCTCTCTGTGCAAAGCGCCTACCGGGCGCTCTACGGCGTGCTCTGCGCCCTCGGAGGGATCGCCATCGCTTCCATGCGCAAGCTCAAGCCCCTGGGTTCGGCATCGGTATCGAGATCCCTCGGCGTCATGCTATCCGTGCGCGATCTGCGCGCCTTCGATCTCCTCACCCGGTTGGATCGGAGCGCTGACGCGAGCCAGGAAGTGAAGCTCATCCAGGAAATCGGCCGCTCGGCTTCGCCCCTGACCCAAGAAGAGCTCCTCGACTATCTCCGATCTCCGCGCTTCCAGGTGAGGATGGAAGCGCTCCTCGCCCTAGAGGAGTTGCCGGAACTCTCGCCCAAGGTCCTACGCTATCTCATCAGGGAAACCGAAACCCACACTTTCACAACCTCCTACCTGGCAGCCCGCATCCTGGGCAAGCACGGGACGAGCGAAGCCATACCTGCGCTGCGAAAGGCTCTGGAGGCCGAGGACTACATGCTCCAAGGAACGGCGGCCATAGCCCTGGCCAAGCTCGGCGATACCGAATCCCTGCCCCTTCTCGAGTCCATCCTGGTGCGTAGCCCCAACCCGCGCGTGAAAATTTCCATAGCCTACGCCTTGGAGACTCTCGGGTCGGTCTCCTCCCTGCCAACCCTCGTAGCCAGCCTCAAGCGATCCGATCCTCCCGCCTTCGTGTCCGACGAGATAGTCCTAGCCATGGCGAGCATCATGGGAGTTCTGAAAGAGTTCTATCCCCTCTATTCGGCCTTCCTCCAAGACCAGGCCCAGGGATTGGCTCTCCTCTCCGCCTCGGCCCAGGACATCATCGCTGATTCGCAGACCTTCCAAGACTGGAAGCAGGCTCTCGAGGCCCTCTTCGCCCATCAGGCAGAGCCGAAGCGAGGTTCGGCCATGGCGGCCTTCCTCCTCAGGACGGGAAGGAACACGCAGGTAGAGGTCGTATTGAGCGAAGCCCTCATCGATGCGAGCCTCTGCTACAGCGGAGTCGAATTTCTCGCCGCGGCCTACCCAATCCTGGGAAGGCAGGCTGAAGATACGGGGCCGGGAAGGATATCGGCTCTAGGGAAGTAGGATCTTCCGCTTTTCGGGATCGGGATTGCGCCGGTAGAAAATCGCCGTATGCCCAAGAATCCTCACCAGTTCAGATGATGTCTTTTCTGCCAGCGCCTCGGCGACTCCCATCTTCTCGTCCTTGAAATCGACGAAGCGGAGCTTCACGAGCTCGTGGGTTTCGAGAAGGGATCCGAGCTGGGCAGCGAGAGCTTCGCTCGGACCGGCCTTTCCCAGGTGGAGGGTCACGGCGTCTTTGGCGCGGGAAGCGAGGGTGCTGCGTGTTGACGAATCGAGCATGAATTCCTCCTTGGATCAGAAAGGGAGCCCTATGAGGAGCCTGCTCAGGAGCTTGACCGCGGTTCCCCCGATGGTGCGCGCCAGGATGAGGACAAGGAAGCCTGTTATCAGGCCCTGAAGGTAGTCTATGGCCTTGTTTTTATAGATAGCCGAGTTGATCCTACGGAGCACGGGATTGAGTATGGCGTCCAGAACCACCCAGATGGGATGGAGGCTATTCCATCGGGCCAAGTAAACCACTACACGCACGAGGGCGCAAGCCGAGAGGAAGGATAGAATGAATGCGAAAGCAGACCAAGCCGCGCCGAGGAGGAGGCTCAACAGGAAGCCCACCGAGATGCTACCGGTCAGGGCGAGCGTGGTGAACATGTTGTTGGCTACGGAGAGGATGGCCAAGGCCGCTATGGGGCTGAAGTCGAAACGTTCTGTCCTGAAGATCCTGAAGCGAGAGAAGAGATGCAGGTAAGGATCGGCCAGGGAGGCGAGTACGGCTCCGCCCTTGCCGATATCGAGTCCAGGCACCCAGGATGTGAGTACGCGAGCCGAGCAGATCAGCATGTACAATGAGCACAGGGCTCCGAGGATCCTGGCTAGGATTGCGAGTACCATGCGAGTCGCCTCCAAAGAGCGGTATGCGACGAATAGCATACCTTTTCAAGGCTTTTTCGGCAACTCTCGCGCGGCATATCAAGCCTTAGGAAGCTGGCGCTCGCCCCTCGGGCCGAAACGTGTTAGACTCTGGAAGGGAGGGCGGCTATGGCAGGCCAATTCCTTGCGGGAACCTGCGGGTACTCCTATTCGGAATGGAGGGAGGTTTTCTACCCCAAAGATCTTCGCGCGCCCGATTACCTCAAGTACTATTCCCTCGTCTTCCCCTTCGTGGAGTTGGATTTTTCATGGTACAAGATGCCCAAACCCGAAACACTGGCCGCCATGGCCGACCAGACTCAACCCGGCTTCCTCTTCGCCCTCAAGGCGCACAAGAGCCTCACGCATGAGATAGGAGAGGATTGGGAGTTTCAGGCAGGCATGTTCGCAGATGCTGCCGAATCCCTCCTCGTCAGGGGAAAGCTGGCCGCCGTCCTCGTCCAGCTCCCCTATAGCTTCGCCTACACGGCGGAGAACAGAAGCTACCTTGCCAGCCTCCTCTCCTCCCTCTCGAGCTTCCCCCTCGTCGTCGAGTTCAGGAACGAGGCCTGGTATCAGGATCGGGTGTTCGCAGAGCTGGAGCGGAGGGATATAGCCCTGGCCCTTCTGGACAGGCCAGAGCTTCCCGGCCTTCCACCCGAAACAGATAGGCTCACGAACAGCCTGGCGTACCTGCGTTTCCACGGGAAGAACGCGGCTACGTGGTGGGGTGGGGATGCCGTCTCCCGCTACGACTACGATTACTCCACCGAAGAGCTCAAGTCGAGCGCGAGAAGGATCATCGGCTTGTCGCGTTCGGCTTCCAGGGTAATAGCCGCTTTCAACAACCACGCCAAGGCCAACGCCCCCAAGAACGCGAGAAGCCTCGTCGCCCTGGTGAAGGCACTGAGCCCCGACCCTGCCTAATCTCGGGGCATGGCATCGGCGCGAGCTTCGAACTCATCGCGAGACAGCGCGCCCGGTTCGGGGATTTCGAGTACGCCCTCCCTTCCCAGGATCATGAGAACGAGCTTGCGGATGAGATGAGAATTGGCTTGCACCATGTTCCAGAGGCAGTCTTTTTGACGTTGATCGTCAAGGGAGCGGATGATCACCTCGAGCCAGCCGCCCTCGTGGAGAACGGCTGAAACCCAGCCGGTGCGAGCCACGAATTCGGCCGTGTTGGAGGCCCCCGGGGCTATGGATGGATGGGAGGCTATCCAGGAGCTGTGGAAGCCGGGGATCTTGATTACCCTTCCGTCGGGGAGAACCCAGGCAGCTCCATGGGCGAGTGCGTAGGGAGAGGATATCGACATATCAGTAGTCCTCCGGATTCGGGGCGTCAGGGAAACGGGAAAAGAAATCCTTGAAATGATCTGGAAGGGGAGAAACCGCCGAGAGGAATCCCGGCACCTCTAGCTTTTTCGCCCAGAGGAGGATGTGCCTGAGGGTGTATTCCTTCTTGAGGCTCCGGTTGAGGCGGAAGTCACCGTACTTGTCGTCCCCGAGGATGGGATGGCCGTGGATGGAGCAATGCCTCCGGATCTGGTGCATCCGTCCGGTCCTGAGCCGGAAACAGAGGAGGGAAAAGCCTTCTGCCCAAGGAAGCTCGAGACGAGAGCGCCCGATACGGGCGCTTCCAAACTGGGCGAGGAGCCTGTACTCGGTCAGCGCCTCTTCGTCCCCGTTCCGGCCGAGAGGTTCGTCGTAGACGCCACCTGCCTTCCGGGGAGAGCCGGAGCAGATAGCGTAGTAGGTTTTCCCCGCCCGGGGATCCTGGAGGAGGGCGGAGAAGCGGGAAGCTGCCGCGGAGCTCTTGGCCAGGAGCATGCAGCCGCAGGTCTCCTTGTCCAGCCTATGGACGAGAAATGGGCGTATGCCCAGCTCCTTTTCCGTCACGGAAACGACGGAAGAAGTAACCCCCGCCCCTGGCTGGGCGGGAAGGCCCGCCGGTTTATCGATGACGAGGATTTCATCGTCTTCGTAGAGGATTTTGAGCATGCAAAACCAGACTACTCGATGGGAAATGGCGGCGCAAGAGCTCGACGAGCCTGGAATATAATTCCATATTTCGTATATAATGATATTTGCTTGAATAATATGCGGAGGCTTCAATGGATAGAAAACATGGAGCGATTCTGTTCTTCCTTTTCGCTGTCGTAGCGGGAACAGCCTGGGCAGAGGGATCAGACAGTTCCTTGACCGGGCAAATGACGCTCCTCGTGCTCCAACTGGCCATAGTCATCTTCATGGTGCGGGCGGGAGGAGCCCTGGCTGGGAAGCTCAAGCTCCCCTCCGTGGTTGGCGAGCTGCTTTCAGGGGTTCTCATAGGTCCCTACGCCCTCGGCGCGATCCCACTGCCAGGCTTTCCCCAGGGTCTCTTCCCTCTCTCAGAAGGCTTCGCCGTCAGCCCTGTCCTCTATGCGTTCTCCACCATAGCCTCTATCATCCTCCTTTTTTCTTCCGGCTTGGAAACGGACATAGACATGCTCCTCCACTACTCCGTGGCGGGCGGCGTCGTAGGTCTGGGAGGCGTGGCCGTCTCGTTCGGCTTCGGCTCCGGACTCGGAGCCCTCCTCACCGGGCAGTCGGTGTTCTCCCCGGCAGCCCTCTTCCTGGGCATCATGAGCACTGCGACCTCGGTGGGTATCACTGCACGGATCCTCTCGGACCGGAAAAAGATGGACTCCCCAGAAGGCGTCACGATACTTGCCGCCGCCGTCTTCGACGACGTCCTCGGAATCGTATGCCTCGCCGTGGTCCTGGGCATCGTAGCCGTCATGACAGGCCAGAGCGCAGGAGGGCTTTCGGCATGGGGAATAGCCGGCATAGCCATGAAAGCCTTCGGCATCTGGCTAGGATTCACCGCCCTTGGGCTGGTCTTCGGCAAGAGACTCTCTGCCCTCCTCAAGAAACTCGGTGGGGAAGCATCCTATCCCGTCCTCGCTCTGGGGCTTGCCCTCCTCCTCGCGGGCGTATTCGAACTCCAGGGCTTGGCTATGATAATAGGAGCCTACATCATCGGCATGAGCCTCTCGAAGACGGACATAGCCTTCGTCATCCAGGATAAGACCAAGCCTCTCTACGACTTCTTCGTGCCTATATTCTTCGCGGTGATGGGCATGCTCGTCGACGTCGGCAGGATACTCGAACCTCGAGTCCTCGCTTTCGGTCTCGTCTACACCCTCGGGGCCGTCCTGGCCAAGGCGCTCGGCTGCGGCCTGCCCTCGCTCTTCCTGGGCTTCAACCTGAGAGGAGCCGCGCGCATCGGCTTAGGCATGGTGCCGCGCGGCGAAGTGGCCCTGATCGTGGCGGGTATAGGGCTAGCCGGGGGCATTCTCGATCAGGGGGTTTTCGGCGTGGCCATACTTATGATCATGGCGACGAGCATCCTCGCCCCTCCCTTGCTGAACTCGGTTCTGGCATCGGGGGGAGAAGGCACCAGGGAACCCGCCAAGGGCTCGCGGACCGAAAGCTTTTCCATCGAGTTCCCCAACCGCGAGATAGCTGACCTTGTCACCAGCACCCTCCTGAGGGATCTGGAGAGGGAAGGCTTTTTCGTCCAGCTCATGAGCATTCGGGATTCCATCAGCCACATCCGCAAGGGAGACATTTCCATCTCCCTGAGCGTAGAGGGCCCGCGGCTCGAGGTAGAGACCGCCCCCGAGGACATACCATTCGCCAAGGCAAGCCTCCATGAGATTCTCGTAAAATTGGACGCGAGCTTCGACATGCTCAAGGAGCACTATGACGTGGGGGGATTGAGATCGGAAATCCATGCCGATTCCGGCAGGGCGGATGCCACCTACCGCGGACTTCTCGATCCTGCATGCGTAACCGCTGACCTCTCGGGCGCAACCAAGGAAGAAGTCATCGGCGAACTCGTACGGCTCCTCGTCGCGGCTGGCAAGGTGAAGGACGAAAAGCTTCTCCTATCCGACCTCCTGGCGCGCGAGGAGCGCATGAGTACGGGCATGGAGCATGGCATAGCCCTTCCGCATGCGCGCACCTATGGCGTGGACAAGCCGGCCCTCGCCCTGGGCGTGCATAAGGGAGGCCTCGATTTCGGCACGATAGACGGAACTCCGGGGAGGATAATCGCGCTCATAGCGAGCCCAGCCGAGGACGAAGCCCCCCATATACAGGTTCTCGCCGGCCTGGGCGCCGTCCTCGGCAACGACGACGTGCGAAGGCGGCTCCTGGATGCGCGCGATTCGAGGGCTGTATTCGAAATACTCCAGGGGAAGATAGCCTAGCCTGAAGTGGCGAGGTAGACTCCCGCGATAGCTACGACCCCTCCTGCCATCTGGAGGAGGCTGAGCCTCTCGCCGAGGATCAGGAAGGCTCCCACCACCGAGACGACAGGAATGAGGTTGATGAATACCGAGGACCGGCTCGGCCCCAGGCTATCCAGCACGACCACATAGAACCAGTACCCGAAGGCCGAGGCCAGGACGCCCAAGAAGACTACGTTGAGCCAAGCCTGGAGGCTGATGCCGCTCCATGCCTGGTTTTCGGCCAGGGCGAAGGGGATGCAGCCGATGGTCCCGAAGAATATCTGCCAGAACGTGACGCAGAGAAGGGAATATTTCCTGCCCAGTGGCTTGGTGAGAAAGGTGTAGACCACCCAGGAGAGGGCCGCCCCGCCCATGGCGGCGTAGCCGAGCGCGCTGGATCGGGAGGATTCGGAGCGGATGACTATTCCGGCAACGCCGAGGAAGGAGAGGATGATTCCCAGCGCCACCTTCCTGCGCGCCCGAATCTTGTAGACCACAAGATCCGTTACAAGGGTGAGCACCGGTATCGTGCCCACGATGATCGAAGATTCCGAGGCCGAGAGAAGCTTGATCCCATTGTTCTCGAAGAGGAAGTAGAGACTGATGCCAACGAAGCCGGCTCCGGCCAGCCGGGGCAGGTCCTGGAATTCCACTCGTATATCCGTCTTCGTGAAGAAGATTATAGGGAGAAGGGTGGCTACGGCTATGACGAACCGGGCCAGGGCCAGACTCATTGGACCCATTTCACCGACCACCACCTTTGTCGAGATGAACGTGAGCCCCCAGATGAGGGCAACTGCCACCCCGAGAAGAGGCACCGCTTTTTTCCCGCCGCGCATGGCCCACTCTATCCGGGCCGGACGGCCCTGTCCAGGCGGCAGGCGGCGCGACGGCCGGCCGCAGAGCATCCGCACTCCACAGAGTAGAGCCTGCCAGAGCTCCGTGGTATACTCGACTCATGGCTGAAGTCATCCTGGACGGTTGTTCCTGCACCATCGACGATATAGTGGCCATCGCCCGCGACAAGGCCCCAGCCCGCCTGGACGAAGACGCGGAAACCCGCATGCTCGACTCCCGCGCCATCGTGGAGCGATGCGTGGAGGAGGGTCTGGTCCGCTACGGGATAACAACGGGCTTCGGCAAGTTTTGCAATGTTGTCATCTCGGCCCGAGAGAATGCGACCCTCCAGCGCAATCTCGTCATGAGCCACGCCTGCGGTCAAGGGGATCCTTTCCCCGCCGAAGTGGTGCGGGCCATGATGGCGCTACGGGTCAACGCTCTCGCCGTGGGCAATTCGGGCATACGACCCAAGGCTGCCAGGCTCCTCGTCGACATGCTCAACGCCGACTGCGTGCCCATTGTGCCGGAAAAAGGCTCACTCGGAGCCTCGGGGGACCTCGCTCCCCTCGCACACATGGCCCTCGTGCTCATAGGCCTGGGAGAAGCCGAGATCGGTGGGAAGCGGCTTCCCGGGGCCGAAGCCCTAGCTGTGGCAGGCCTGCGGCCCTTGGTTCTCGAGGCGAAGGAGGGCCTGGCCCTCATCAACGGAACCCAGGCCATGGCCGCCCTCGGGGCCCTCGCCTCGCGCGACGCGGAAATCCTCTACAAGACCGCCTGCATTGCTTCTGCCTTGAGCATCCAAGCCCTCAAGGGCATATGGGACGCCTTCGACCCCCGCATACACGAGCTCCGCCGCCAGGTGGGCCAAGTCCGATGCGCAGCCGACATGCGCCGCCTTCTCGAAGGATCACGCCTTCTCAGCCGCCAGGGCGAGCTCCGGGTGCAGGACCCGTATGCGCTACGCTGTATACCGCAAGTGCATGGGGCAAGCCTCGACGCCATCGAGTACGCCTCCACCATCGTAGGGCGGGAAATCAACGCCGTCACTGACAACCCACTCATCTTCCCCCAGGGAGAAGACATACTCTCGGGAGGCAACTTCCACGGCCAGCCCATTGCCCTCGCCATGGACTTCCTCGGCATAGCCTGCGCAGAGCTGGCGAACATTTCCGAAAGAAGAATAGAGCGCCTGGTGAACCCCGCACTCTCCGAGGGTCTGCCCCCCTTCCTCACCCTTTCCGGCGGACTCAACTCGGGTTTCATGATCGTGCAGTACAGCGCCGCTTCCCTCGTCTCCGAGAATAAAGTCCTCGCCCATCCGGCGAGCGTCGACTCCATACCTTCCAGCGCCAACCAGGAAGACCATGTATCCATGGGGACGACAGCCGCCCGCAAAGCCCGCACTATCCTGGACAACGCCCTCCGGGTAGTGTCCATGGAACTTGCAGCCGCCTGCCAAGCCCTCGACCTCAGGGCTATCCAGATGGGCCTTCAGGAGGTCGAGAGCCTCCTCTCGCCCAGGACAGCGGCAGCCTACTCCCTCGTGCGGTCGGCCGTGGATCGTCTGGACGGGGACAGGGTTCTCTACCCCGACCTGGATGCCGTGCACCGCCTCGTCGCCCACGGGCTCGTCGCCGACTGCTTCGACTGAAAGAAACCCCCGCCACTCCTCCGCCCCAGGCGATGGCCCGCGTCTCGGCCGGCTCCGCCTGAGGCCCGTGAGGGTGATCGCCCTACCTCGTTCTTCCCCATAGCCATCCCGGGCGAGTTGGGATATTCTTTTACCCCATCCCGGAGGTACCTATGGCGGTAAAGCGCGATCTCGGGCTCAAGCTCGACAGACTCTCGCCCAAAGAACGGGCGCGGCTCATAGCCTATATCAATATAAAGCTAGCGAGCATGGGCCTTGCCGTATACTCCAAAGAAGGAACCGGCTTCGTGGAACTGGCCTCGGACATGCTCGAGAGCTTCAGGCAAAAGGACAAGCTCCTCTCCGGCTACCTTCCGCCCGCCGACAGGCGCATCCAGGACTTCCTGGACTCCTACCTCGGCGACCTGGGACTCGCCAAGACTCCGAGTCTTCCATCCTCCACCCTGGTGCTCGATCGGTTCGGGATGGCGCGGGAGATATCTCTTCCGCCCGACGGGCACAAGCATGTCTCGCCCACTCTCTCGTCATATAGGGTTCGCAATGGGGTCCTCCACAACCCCAGCAACGATAAGCGCACCACGGAAGGGGTATTCCACATAGCCGAAGGCGGCTTGCCCATCCCCCCCGACAAGAAAGCCGTACCCAAGCTCGTTTTCGCCCGCCTCCTCCAAGCCGCATTCTCGCCCCCTCCCGAAATGCTGGAACTGCCGTTCACGGCCAACGAGTCCCGCAAGGCTCAGGCCATGCTCTCCGCCCTCCTCCGCCCGGTTGTCAGGCCTGAGGTTCCAGGCTACTGCGACGAGCGATCCATGGAACTGCGCTTCTTCGCCCCAGGCTCGCTCGCCGCGAGCCTCGACTTCGTCGAGAGCATATTCGGCAATTCTGGCGATCCATTCATCCCCGAAAACGACGCCGGACTCGATCCCCTGCATTGGACGGGCACGACGGGCTGCATTGTCCTCGCGCCTCACCTGACCGGCATGACCAAGAAAGAGCTCGGCCTTCCCCATTTCGACGAAGCCACGGATCGGCAACGCAGGGACGGGATGTGCTGGAAGGAGCCCACAGAGAAGTACAACGAGGGAAAGCCCTTCAAGATCTGCGCCCGCGACGAGCGCGGCGTCATGGTCTCCGTCATAGCCGACAACTACTTCGGCTATTCCAAGAAGGAGATCAAGGCCCACATCTCCTACTCGGCCAACCTCCTCGGCCTCGCAGAGGAAGAGCATGCTGGGGGGGCCCTCGTCTTCCCATCGTACAATCACGGCACCCGCTTCGTTCCCGATACCAACCTGAACTCCAGGGGACACAATATCGAGGAAGTGTTCGAGCTCATGAAGGGGCGCATAGAGATACGACCCGAGGGCTACGCGGTCGACCTCACCTATCCATCCATAGTCTACCTGCCGGAGAACGCCGTCATATCCCTCCAGGACCAGACAGCCCAGTGGGTTTGGGAAGGAAGGGAGCAGAGCCTCAGAATCCTGCCAGGAGAAACGTATGTCCTGCCCACAGGCTACCGCGTCCACATGGAGCGGCACCCCGGATCCGGAGCCTGGAGGCTCATAGGCACGGCAGCGGACGGCCTTCTGTGCCACAAGCCCTGCACAGTATCGGGAGGGGGAAAATCCGAAATAGCCAAATCCATATCCGACGCTATCACCTATTCCCCCATTACCATCGCCGACCTCGCCCAGGATATGGAGGCCGTCCGCTCCATCATAGAAAAGGACTACGGAAGCCGCTTCAAAGATCAGGACGAGAACCATGGCAAGGACGCCCGCCCCCTCCTCTCGCCCAAGCGCTCCCTCGGCTCAGTCATCAAGCTCCTATCCCCCTCCCCGCTCTATACGGACGAGTACAACGCCTGGCTCAAATCCCTGCCCGAGCGCATCAAGAGTCTGGTATTCCTCGTCAAGCGCTTCTACACGGCGTCATGGGGAGACGACTGGGCGAGCCATTTCTCGGTAGACATAGTCAACGGCACTACCGGCAATATCCTCAAGTTCGAGGACAGGCCCGTCCTGGGCTCGTACCTGCGTGTGGGAAGGGATCCTTCGGGCCTGCGAAGGACGTTCAAACTCCGCCAGGACTTCATGCCAGCGAGCAAGCTCCAGTGGGAAGACGACATCACAGCCTCCGTCATCGTCCCCGCGAAAAATCTCAAGAACCTGCCTGACTGGGTCGATCCCGCCACCAGCCTGAAGTTCTGCAAGAACGCGGAAGCCCGCTTCTTCCAGCGACCCGACGACGCCGTGCAACGCGGCTACGACAAACAGGCCGAAAAGGACCTGTCCAGGCAGGACAACTTCATATCCAACTTCGAGCCTCTTTCCCGGGGCCAGGCATCCAAACTCATCGAAAAGACCGTGCAGTTCTCCGAATACACCGAAGCTATGCGATCTTTCATCGAGGCTGCCGAAGCCGACCCCCAGTTCGAGTACTTCGTGGCCTCGGACAAGCCGAGGCTCGTTGGTGGAGCTCCGTCCAAGAATCCGCGATACCTCCAGCTCGATCCCAGCTACGCCGATCCCCGGTCGCGCTACCTGGCCGATCTCGGCCCCCGACTCTTCCGGAGAGTGCGTGCGGATGAGCCTCTCCTCCATCCGGTGGGGGCAGTGCTGCCCGGAAGGCGCAACAACCCCGCCGACCCGAAAGGTGGGATCAGACCCCTGGCGGTCTACGGCCCCATCCACTTCCAGGATTTGCCCGAGCTCTTCATGGACTTCGTCTGCTCCCTTACGGGAAAGAGCCCGTCGACTACGGGAGCAGGGAGCGAAGGAGCCCTCACCAAGGGTCCTTTCAACGCCCTCGTGCCCACCACAGACCTCAACAACGCCCTTCTCTCCTTCATTCTCACAGGCTATGCGGGATTCACGACCGCAGCCGGCTACATCGGCAGCCGATACAGAGTGGATCACGACATCTCCCTCATGGTACCCGAGCTATGGTCGCGCCTGTCCCCCGAAGAAAGAGACCCTGAATTCCTCAAGAGCCATGGATACCTGGAGCGAGTGGAGGATTTTACCTACGAAGGTAGGCTCGTACCTGCTTCCCGCCTGGGATGGAGGATAACGCCCCTATTCGCCGCCACCTACCTGGGTAGGCTTTTCGACACGCCCTCTTCGGTTTTCCCCGAAGACATGCTCAGGCCCGAACTCCAGTCCCTGCCCGAGTATGTGGACGGCATAGAGAATATCGCGGCGGCCATGAAGAAATCTGCGGAAGCCTATTTCGAGGACGGGTCGATAGATGCTGCCATCCCCCCCCTCAAGGCCATACTTTCGATCATGGCCAAGGGAGACTATGAAGGCAAATCCGTCCACGATCCAGATCTGCGAGCCCTTTTCGACAAGGAGAAGGTGCTCGCGTCGCCGTGGTACATGGAGAGGCTCGAAGCCTATCGAGGCAGGGAAATAGCCTACATGGACGCCTCGGTATCCTACCTGCGCCGCTTCCTCGCCCAGAGATCGGACCCGGACAGCCTTCAGGCCCGCAAGGCACAGGCCGAGCTTTCCAAGGTCAGGGACAGGCTCGCCGCACTCGCCGAGCCGGAGTACAGGGACATGGTGATGGGCTCGATCGGCAAGGACATGCTCTTCCGAAAACCCCAGGTGCGCGGGGCATGAGGCCGACAAGACAGCGGTCGGATCCCACGGAAACGGCGGCAGGCTCGATAGCCATCGTCGATATTGGCGAACTCGCGACCCCGATAGGGAAAGGGGCGCTCCGGGGAGCCGAGATGGGCAGGCTCAGGCGGGTCCGCGGCGCCGCCCTCGTCGCGCAGGCCGGCAGGATAATCTACGCCGGCCCTCAAGACACAGCAGAATGCAAGGCCGCCCTCGATGCAGCAAAAGCCCTGGGAGCCCCCATCCTCGACGCGGACGGCGCCGCCTGCGTCCCTGGATTCGTCGATTCCCACACCCATTTCCTCTTCGCCGGCTATCGCGCCGACGAGTTCTTCTGGCGGGCGAAAGGCCTTTCCTACATGGAAATCCACCACCGGGGCGGGGGCATTCGCCGCACCATGGAAGCCACGCGCTTAGCCAGCGCATCGGAATTGCTCGCCCTGGGACGCGCGAGGCTCGATTCCATGCTCGCCATGGGCGTCACGACCGTCGAGGGCAAATCTGGCTATGGCCTGAACAGGGATACTGAGATCCGGCAGCTCGAAGTGATGAGGGAGCTGGATTCCCTCTCGCCTGTCGACATCGTGTCCACCTTCATGGGGCCCCACTCCACCCCGCCCGAGTTCGAGGGAAGACCTTCCGCCTACATCGACTACCTCATCGGCGAGGTATTGCCGGAGGTGGCGAGGCTCAGGCTCGCGCGCTACGCCGACATATTCTGCGAAAAGGGCGTCTTCGGCATAGATGACTCGCGGCGCTACCTCGAAGCCGCCCGGAGCCTGGGCTTCGGCCTCAAGATCCACGCTGACGAGATTGAGCCCCTTGGAGGGGCAGGACTTGCCGCTGAGTTTGGAGCGGCTAGTGCGGAGCACCTTCTCAAGGCATCGAAAGCCGATCTGGCGGCCATGGCAGAGGCGGGAGTGCTGGCTGTCTGCCTTCCTCTCACGGCCTTCAACCTCAGGGAGCCCTATGCCGACGCCCGGTCTATGATCGATCTCGGGCTCGCGGTGGCCCTCGCCTCCGATCTCAACCCGGGTTCCTGCCCCAGCCAGTCCATCCCCCTCATTTTCGCGCTGGGCGTCCTCTATATGGGCCTTAGTTTCGACGAATGCCTCTCCGCCCTCACCCTCAACGGGGCGGCGGCCCTCGGGCTCGCCGGCGACCGGGGCTCCCTGGAGTCAGGAAAACGCGCCGACCTGATCATACTGGACGCGCCCGAAGCCTCGCACCTGGCCTATCGCTCGGGTATGGATCTCGTGCGAACCGTCGTCAAGGACGGAATCGTCGCTTTTAGTTCAGCCTCTTAAACGCCGGCTTTCGGGCGCCCCGGCCCTTTCTCCGGTAGATTCCGCGTGGAAACGTAGATGACGACGGCGCCCAGGACTCCCGCGAAGGCGACGAGGAGGGCCGCAGTCGGCCTTTCTCCGAAGACCGCCATGCCCAGGATCAGCTGGCCCGTCGGGGAAACGTACTGGATGAATCCCATCTTCTGGAGGCTAATGGTGTTGGCCGCCGCCGCGAAGAGGATGAGGGGAATGGCCGTCACGGCACCGGAAAGCACGAGCAGCGCGGTTTGGGCAGGGCTTCCACGCAAGAAGGCTCCCGCCCCTGCGGCATGTCGGATAAAAAGGAAGGCCAAGGCCAGGGGAGCAGAAACCAGGGTTTCCACGGACAGGCCCAGGAGGGGCTCCACGGCCAGCCGCTTTTTAACAGCCCCGTACGCGGCGAAGGTGATGGCCAGAAGGAGGCTGATCCAGGGTACAGATCCATAGAACGCCGCGGCTCCCAGGATTCCCGCCGCCGCGAGGGCAACGGCCGCCCTGGTCCACGCGTCCACTCTTTCTCGGAAGAAGACAGCACCAAAGGCTACGGAGAGCAAGGGGTTGATATAATACCCCAGGGCGGATTCCATCACCCTTCCAGAATTGACTGCCCAGATGTAGAGACCCCAGTTCGAGGTGGCCAGGAGCGAAGCGAAGACGACCCAACCGATTTTCTTCGCGTTCCTGAAGAGGGCCCAGGCTTCACCGAGCCTGCGCGAAAGGGTCATGAGGATGAAACAGAACGCCGCCGCCCAGACTATCCGGTGGCTCAAGACCTGGAGGGATTCCACTGTCTTGAGCTGTTTCCAGTAGAGGGGGAATACTCCCCACATCGCGTACGCCCCGAAAGCGGCGGCGGTTCCCCATCCCCCGTTCTTTCGTCTCATGCCATCTAGCCACATGGCGGAGATACTACTCTCGATCAGGGATGAGAGTCGAGGCAGAAAGTTGGGCTGGGGCGAAACAATGGGAAAGCCTGAAGGAAGAGAGTTTCACGAAAATCGATATAATATGCACCAATTGAGAAAATATTGAATAAATACGTAACTGGTTTCAAATATCGAAACATATTTATTGATTTTTGAAACGTGATTGTATCATGGTTTCAAAAAACTGTCAATTTTTTTTAGGCCATTCTTGACTTGCTCATTCAAGTAGGTTTCTATCAATAAGTACTTAGGTTTGATACCGGCCTTTCAGGGCTGGCCAAAGTCAAGGAGGACTTATGAAGAAACTCGCGCTCGTCCTGGTGCTCGCCATCGCCGCGGTATCGCTGGCCGCCGCACAGGACATCAAGCTCGGCGGCGTAGGCCCCGTCACGGGCGACGCCGCCACCTTCGGCGTTTCCACGAAGAACGGCATGACCATGGCGGTCGAGGAATGGAACGCCAAGGGCGGCGTGCTCGGCAAGAAAATCAAGCTCATCTTCGAAGACGACAAGGGAGACCCCGCCGAGGGCGCCACCGTCTATACGAAGCTCATCCAGCAGGATCAGGTAGCGGCAATCGTCGGCACGGTCATGTCCAAGGTAACCCTGGCCGGTGCCCCCATAGCCCAGGCCGCGGGCGTGCCCATGATCAGCCCCACCTCCACGAACGAAAAGGTGACCCTCGTCGGCGACTACATCTACCGCGCATGCTTCATCGATCCCTTCCAGGGCACGGTGGGCGCCAACTTCGCCTTCAAGGATCTCAAGGCTAAAAAGGCCGCTGTCCTCTTCGATATCGGCAACGATTACACCAAGGGGCTCGCCGAAAATTTCAAGGCCACCTTCGAAAAGCTCGTCAAGGGCGGCGTCGTGGCCTACGAAGGACACCCGTCCGGCGCCCTGGACTTCAAGGCCCAGCTCACCAAGATCCTCGCGGCCAAGCCCGATGTCCTCTACGTCCCCGACTACTACAATGACGTCGGCCTCATCGCCAAGCAGGCTCGGGAACTCGGCTTCAAGGGCCCGATGGTCGGCGGCGACGGCTGGGATTCCCCCGACCTCGTCAAGATCGGCGGCACGGCGGTCGAGAACGGCTTCTTCACCAACCACTACTCCTCGGCCGACACCAGGCCCATAGTAAAGGACTTTGTGAAGAAGTACACCGCCAAGTTCGGCGCGGAGCCCGACGCCCTCGCAGCCCTCGCCTACGACGCCACCTACATCATGCTCGACGCGATCAAGCGCGCCGGCTCCACCAAGGGCGCGGCCATTCGCGACGCCCTGAAGGCTACCAAGCTCGATGTCGTCTCCGGCAAGGTGACCTTCGACGCCAACCGCAACCCGATCAAGGCGGCCGTCATCATCGAGATGAAGGACGGCAAACAGGTCTACAAGACCACTGTCAATCCCTGATAGGAACTGAGCGAGATCCCGGGCTCGAACCCGGGGTTTCGCGTTCCATCTGCGGCCGCTCTTCGCCTGAAAGGCCGAAGGGCGGCCGTTCCATGCCGGAACATGCCACCGCGGCGCCTGCCCGGGCGCCCATCCCGAGCCTCAAAGAAGGGCGGACATAGAATGATGAAATTCCTGAGCCTCATTTCACCCCAGCAGATAGTGAACGGCCTCCAGGTCGGCTCCATCTACGCTCTCATAGCCTTGGGCTACACCATGGTGTACGGCATCGTGCGCCTGATCAACTTCGCCCATGGCGATTTCTTCATGCTGGGGGCATACGCTGCCTACGGCGTGTTCTTCGCGTTCAACGCCCTCCTGGTCGGGAAGACGGGCATCATGGCCTTCCTGGTCCTCGTCGCTTCCATGTCGGCGGGAGGAGCCGTTGCCCTCCTCGCCAATAGGCTCGCCTACAAGCCCCTGCGCTACAAGCCGAAACTCTCCTCCCTCATAACGGCTATCGGCGTATCGATGTTCCTCGAGTATTTCTTCTCGGCTCTGCCCGCCGTGGGCCCCTCGTACCGGGCATTCCCCGAGATACTGCCCCGTGTGGACATACGCCTGGGGAGCGCCACCATATCGAACTACGTCATCATCGACATCCTCGTAGCCGCAGTCCTGATGATCGGGCTCACCTTGCTCGTGCGCAAGACTACCCTGGGCAAGGCCATGCGTGCCGTTTCCCAGGACAAAGACGCTGCCCGGCTCATGGGCATAGACATTGAGAAGGTAATCGCCTTCACCTTCCTGATCGGAGGCTCCTTCGCCGGGGCGGCCGGCTTGCTCGCGGGCATGACCTACCCGCGCATCTTTCCCTACATGGGTATACAGCCAGGCTTGAAAGCCTTCATTGCCGCTGTCCTGGGCGGTATAGGAAACATTCCCGGGGCGGTTCTCGGCGCCTATATCATGGGCATAGCCGAAACCCTCGCCTCGGCCTACAACTCCCTCATAGGCGAGGGCATAGCCTTCGCCATCCTCATCCTCGTCCTCTTGATAAGGCCCCGCGGCCTCCTCGGCGAAAAGTTCGCCGACAAGATATAGGAGGCAGCCATGGCGAAGAAACTCAAACTGCCCAAGCTACTCATCGCGGCGGCAGTACTGTATGGCCTGATCGAGCTCCTCTTCAGGCTCGAGATCCTCAATGGCTATTATATCCACATCATCAACCAGTCCCTCATCTACGTCATCCTGGCCGTGAGCCTCAATCTCATCAACGGCATCACGGGCCAGTTCTCCCTGGGGCACATGGCATTCGCGGGCGTGGGAGCCTACGCCTCGGGTACCATAACGACAATCGTCCTCAAGCTCAATCCGAGTTCGCCCAACGGCATGCTCATATTCTTGCTGGCCATACTGGCAGGCGGAATCATCGCCGCCCTCGTGGGTTTTCTCATCGGCTTTCCCTCCCTGCGCCTCAAGGGCGACTATCTCGCCATAGTCACCCTGGGCTTCGGGGAGATAATCAGGACGATCTTCAACAACATAGACGCGGTCGGCGGACCGCGCGGGCTATTGGGAATTCCCAAGTTCTCCAATTTCACGGTCATATTCATCGCCGCCTTTCTCACCATCGTGATCATCCGCAACCTCATACAGTCATCCCATGGCAGGGCCATGCTCTCCATACGCGAGAACGAGCTGGCTTCGGAGCTGGTGGGCGTTGACACGACGCGCTACAAGGTCCTCGCCTTCATGGTGGGTGCCTTCTTCGCCGGGATAGCCGGGGGCTTGTTCGCCCACCTCCTCCAGCTCGCCCATCCCACTCAGTACAACTTCCTCAAGTCGGTGGAGGTGCTCATCATGATCTACGCGGGCGGCGTAGGCTCCTTGACCGGGTCGACGATAGCGGCCTTCGCCCTCACCTTCCTCTCCGAGGGCCTTCGGCTGGGCATCCGGGCCCTCGCCGACGCCACGGGCCTCCCCATAGGCGGCGAGTGGCGAATGGTGGTATACGCCCTCCTCCTCATTTTCATCATGCTTTTCAGGACGGAAGGCCTCATGGGCACCAAGGAATCCCGCCTCGTGCGCCTCGAGGAGGTAGACTGATGTCCGCTCTGCTGCGTATCGAGGGCATGACCCACTTCTTCGGCGGCCTCAAGGCTGTTTCCGATTTCAACTACGAGATACCCAAGGGCGTGATTTACGGCCTCATCGGGCCGAACGGCTCGGGCAAAACCACAACCTTCAACCTCATAACGGGCATCTATAATCCCACCAAGGGCAAGGTATTCTTCGAGGACAAGGACATAACGGGGGCCAAGCCCTACAAGATCGTCCAGGCCGGCATAGCCCGCACCTTCCAGAACCTGAGGATATTCTCCAACCTCACGGCCTTGGACAACATCAAGATAGCCAAGCATTTCGCCTCCAAATCGAGCCTGGCCTCCTCCATCCTGCGTCTGCCTTCCTACATGAAAGAAGAGCGGGCCATCGCGGACGAATCCAAGGCCCTCCTCGATCTCATGCATCTCCTTCCCCGGGCCAAGGAGCAGGCCAAGAACCTGCCATACGGAGAGCTGAGGCGCCTGGAGATAGCCCGCGCCCTTGCCACCAAGCCCCGCCTTCTCCTCTTGGACGAGCCGGCCGCTGGCATGAACCCCAAGGAAGTGGATGAACTCATGAACCTGATCACGAGGATCAGAAAGGAATTCGGCGTCACCGTCTTCCTCATCGAGCACCACATGCAGGTGGTGATGGGGATCTGCGAGTACATCAAGGTTATCGATTTCGGCGAGACCATCGCCGAGGGAATTCCAGAGGCCGTGGCCAAGGACCCCAAGGTCCTCGAAGCCTATCTAGGGAAGAGGGGGGCCTGATGCTGAGCGTCAAGAATCTCAAGGTGAGCTACGGCAAGATCGAGGCAATCAAGGACGTCTCCTTCGAGGTGCCCGACGGCAAGATCGTTACTCTCATCGGCGCGAACGGGGCGGGCAAGACGACAACCCTGCGCGCCATCTCCGGCCTGGAGAAATGCGCAGGCGGATCCATCATTCTCGACGGCCAGGAGATTTCGAATATCGAAGCCCACAAGCTCGTGCCCAGGGGCATCAGCCACGTGCCCGAGGGCAGGAAGATCTTCCCCACCCTGACGGTTCGGGAAAACCTAGAGCTCGCGGGCTGGACCATCAAGGATAAGAAGGAAATGAAGCGGAGGATGGACGACGTCTTCGAGATCTTCCCCCGCATCAAGGAGAGGGCAAACCAGCTCGGAGGAACCCTTTCAGGCGGGGAACAGCAGATGCTCGCCGTGGGCAGGGCCATTGTCACCGGGGGGAAGCTCCTCTTGCTCGACGAGCCATCCATGGGCCTGGCCCCCGTTCTCGTGGACGAGATATTCGCCCAGATCCACCAGATCAATAAGCGCGGAACCACCATCCTCCTCGTGGAGCAGAATGCGGCCGAAGCTCTGGACATAGCGGATTTCGCTTATGTGCTCGAGGTCGGATACACCACGATCAGTGGCACTGCCAAGGAGATCGCGGCCGATCCCAGGGTGAGGGCGGCGTACTTGGGTGTGTGATAGCAGATCGCGAGGAGATCAGGGGGACGGGATACCAGGATCTGCAGGATAGACGGAATGGCCCCTGGGGGTCAGCACCAAGCAAGAATGGCAGGTACAAGCGGTTCCCTCGCTAAAAAGAAAGGGCTTCCAGCCTTGCTGGAAGCCCTTTTCACATTTCCGGATCATGTGGATCCAGGAAATCGTGGTATCCTGTCCCCCTAGTCTATCGAGGGGCCTACTTCTTGTTCGCTATGGTAGCCTTGCAAACCTTGCAGATTTTGGTCTTCTTGCCTTCGATTTCCTGCTCGTACAAGACCTTCACACCATCCCGCTTGCAGACGGGGCAGATGCCGCGGCCACCAGCTGGGACTTCGGCCAGTCCTTTTCCTCTATGCGCTTTGGACATCGTTTCCTCCCGGCCTTCAGCTCGCCTTTTTCTCGGCTTTCGCTTTCTTTTCGGCCTTGCGCTTCTGGCGCTCCGCCTTCTGTTCGTTCACCTTCTGGTCCACGAGCTCGAGAATCACCATGTCGGCGGCGTCGTGCGCCCTGGCTCCCACCCTGAGTATCCTGGTGTAGCCGCCAGCCCTGTCCTTGAATCGGGGGCCGATATCGGTATAGAGCTTGGCGACGATGGCTTCGTCGTAGAGCTTGCGGGCCGCGATCCTCCGGTTATGGACGGAATCTTCCTTGGCCCTCGTGATCATCTTTTCAGCCAGGCGCCTGGTTTCCACTGCCTTGGCCCTCGTGGTCACGATGCGCTCGTGCTTGAAGAGTACGCCGACCATGTTGCGGAGAAGAGCCTTGCGGTGGGCCGCAACCCTGTTCAGCTTGTTATACCCAATCTTATGCTTCATCGGTCTCTTCCTTCTTCATGGAGAGTTTCAGGTAATTCCTCAGGGGCGAATAGTCGGTCATGCCCAGGCCGAGGTTCCACTCGCCTAATTTCGCCTTGATCTCCAAGAGGGATTTCTTGCCGAAGTTTCTCGTCTTGGTGATCTCTTCTTCCGTCTTCCGGGTGAGGTCCCCGATGGTCTTGATGTTGGCGTTCTTGAGGCAGTTTGAGGAACGGACAGAAAGTTCCAATTCCTCGACAGGGGTGTTGAGTATCTGCCTGACGCGTTCTTCTATCTCGTCGCTCTGCTCGTCGCCGCCCAGTTCGTCTTCGTCGAAATTGATGAAGATGGAGAAGTGATCCTTCGCTATCTTGGCGGCCTCGCCCAGGGCGTCCTCCGGCCTCGTGGTCCCGTCTGTCCATATCTCCAGATTGAGCTTGTCATAGTCCGACCTCTGGCCGACGCGCGTAGGCTCGATGGAGTACTTGACTTTTATGACGGGCGAGAAGATGGCGTCCATGGGTATGGTGCCGACAATCTCGATGTAACGCTCGTTGACCTCTGCGGGGACATAGCCCCTGCCGAGATCCACCTGCACTTCGAGGTCGAGATGCACATCCTTGGTGAGGGTGGCAATCTTGAGATCCGGGTTCAGCACTTCGAGCGACTTGCCTTCCGAAAGGAAGGAAGCCTTGAGCTCGTCCATGCCCTTGATCTCGTAGAGGAAGGTCGCCTGCTCCTGGTCGTTGGGCAAGCGGAGCCTCACTTGCTTGAGGGCGTTGAGGAACTCTATCGTATCCTCCACGACACCAGGGATGGTCTCGAACTCGCTCGTCACGATATGCTGGGCCCCGTCCTCATCGTAGCGGACTATCCGCACAGCCGTGATGGCATATCCCTGGATGGACGAAAGAAGGATGCGGCGAAGGGTATTGCCCACGGTGGTTCCGTAGCCCGGCTCGAAGGGATAGGCGACGAACTTCCCGTAGGAAGGACCCGACTCGCTCTGCTCGTAGGTGATGCCCTTCGGCCTCTTGAAACCTTTGAGAAGGTTCTTTCGTGCCATTTCGGCTCCTTATTTCGAGTAAAGCTCGACGACGAGCTGCTCGCGGATGTCGGCCATGTCGGTGATATCCTGGCGATGAGGATAGGCGGCGAGGCGCCCGACCATCTCGTCGGGATTGATCTCGATCCAGGGCATGGTGCCCGATTTTCCCACTTCCTGCAGGGCGTTCTTGATGAGCTCGTACTTCTTGGCAGCGCCTATCACCGACACCTGGTCTCCAGCCTTGACGAGGTAGGAAGCTATATTGACCCGCTTGCCGTTTACGGCCACGTGGCCGTGGCTCACCAGCTGCCTAGCCTGGGCGCGAGAAGTGGCGAGATGCATGCGGTACACCACGTTATCCAGCCTGCGCTCGAGGAGGATGAAGAGATTCTCGCCCGTTTTTCCGGGCATTATGAGGGCCTTTTCGAAGGCGTTGCGGAACTGGGCTTCCATGAGGCCGTAAGCCCGCTTGAGGGTCTGCTTCTCCCTCAGCTGGACTGCGTACTCGGACTTCTTGCCCATCCGTGCCTTTGGCGCCTTGCCAGGGGGCAGGCGCTTCTTGTTCATAGGGCACTTGTCGCTTTTGCAGCGGTCGCCTTTGAGGAAAAGCTTCTTCTGTTCGGTGCGGCAGAGCCTGCACACGGGTCCAATGTAACGTGCCATGGTTTTCCTGACTCCCTATCAGATGCGGCGGGCCTTGCGGGGCCTGCAGCCGTTGTGGGGAATGGGGGTGACGTCGTTGATGGTCTTGACCTTCAACCCGAGGGCCCCAAGCTGGCGGATAGCGGACTCGCGGCCGATGCCCGGTCCCTTGACGAACACATGCACTTCCCTGAGGCCGGAGTTCATGGCCTTCTGCACGACTGTCTCGGCCACGGTCTGGGCGGCGAAGGGGGTTGACTTCTTCGCTCCCCTGAACTGATGAGTCCCTGAGCTCGACCAGGCTATGGCGTTGCCGTTCAGGTCGGTTATGGTGATGATCGTGTTGTTGAAGGTAGCCTGTATGTAGACATTGCCTTCGTATACGCTCTTCTTCTCTTTTCTCTTCTTAGCTGTGGTTGCCACGTTCTGCCCCTTGCCTTAGACGGCTTTCTTCTTGTTGGCGACCGTCTTGCGCTTGCCCTTGCGGGTTCGAGCGTTGGTCCTGGTCCTCTGGCCGTTGACGGGCAAGCCCTTGCGGTGCCGGAGGCCCCTGTAGCAGCCGATGTCCATGAGCCGCTTGATGTTGAGGGCTATTTCGGTGCGAAGCCGGCCCTCGACTTTGTAGTCGTTCTCTATGACCTTGCGGAGCTCGTTGATCTCTTCGTTGGAGAGATCGTTGATCTGCTTGGCGGGGTCGATGCCGGTAGCTTCGCAGATCTTCCTGGTGCTCGTCCTTCCCAACCCGTAGATATAGGTGAGAGCGATCTCCACATGCTTGTTCGGGAGATCCACTCCCGCGATACGTGCCATGAGTCCCTCCTGCCCTTCAGCCTTGCTTCTGCTTGTGCTTAGGGTTATCGCACACGATCCGGACGATGCCGTTCCTTCGTATTACCTTGCACTTGTCGCATATCTTCTTGACGCTGGTCCTGACCTTCATAGGTTCTTCCCCTTACTGGCGCACATAGTGCGCGAACACGCAATTAAATACCATATTGCAAAAAAGTTCTACAGGTTCCTCGCCCTGATATGGCCCTTTCGGACCAGGCCATCGTGATGGTGCATCTTCAGGAGGGCTTCCACCTGGGACATAGTGTCCAGGTCCACACCCACGAGGATGAGCAGGGATGTTCCGCCGAGGAGGTAGGCGAGCTGGCTCGGGAAGTTGAACAGGCGCTGCACGAGGCTGGGAATGAGCGCTATCAAAGCCAGGTAGAGGGCTCCGGGGAGCATTATCCTGTTGAGTATCCTGGTGAGGTACTCTTCCATCTTCTCGCTTCTGATGCCGGGGATGGATCCTCCGTTCTCCCTGATGTTCTTGGATATCTCCTGCGGATTCAGGGACACCTGAGTGTAGAAGTACGCAAAGAAAACGATGAAGAGGATATAGAGAAAGTTGTACCAGAATCCGTCGGGTCTGAGCCAGTAGGAGAAATCCCTGAGCCATTTGGCCTGGACGCCGAAGCTCTGGGCTATCTGGAGGGGGAAGGTGAGAAGGCTCGAGGCGAAGATGACGGGGATGACGCCGGAGGGGTTGATCTTGAAGGGGATATAGGTGTTCTGGGCTCCGTACATCTTCCTGCCCACAACGCGCTTGGCGTAGTTGACCGGTATCTTGCGCTGGCCCTGCTGCTCGAGGACCACGAGGGCCACGACACCGACGAACATCACGAGGACCACGATGGCGTAGACGGCGTTGATCTCGCCCGCTTGGATCTTCTTTACGAGCTCGAAGCTGGCGTTGGGAAGCCTTGCCACGATTCCGGCGAAGATGAGCAGCGAGATGCCGTTGCCGATTCCGCGTTTGGTGATCTGCTCTCCAATCCAGACCAGGAACATCGTGCCCGTGGTTACGGTGAGGATGGATACTATGGTGTAGAGAAGGCGATTGGGCATGGCTATGGCATCAGGTATCCTGTCGGCCCAGATGGTGGTGGAGTAGCCCTGGATAACGCAGACAACCAGAGTGCCCATACGTGTCCAGCGCGCTATCTTCTTCCTTCCTCCGTCTTCCTCGGCGATCGATTTGAGCTTGGGGAAGACGATGAGGAGGAGCTGCACGATGATCTGGGTGCTGATGTACGGCATGACGCCCATCATGAAGAGGGAAAAGTTCTTGAAGGCGCCGCCGGCGAAGAAGTCCAGATAGTCGGTGATGCCCGAGGTGCCCCCCGACTGCCCAGCGAAGTAGGATTGAAGGGCGCTGGCGTTGATGCCGGGTATGGGGAGATAGGCTCCGAGCCGGAACACGACAAGCCAGAATAGGGTGAAGAGAATTCTGTCCTTGAGCTCTTTTATGCGGAAAATATCGGTGAGGGAATTCCCAGCCATTCCTGCCTTCCTTATGCCGAGGCCTTCAGGCCTTGGAGGACGAGGCCACGGCGGTGGGGGTTTCCACCTTTCCGCCTGCGGCTTCTATCTTGGCTTTCGCGCTCGCAGAAACCGCGTCCACGCTCACGGTGAGAGCAAAGGACACGCTACCGGTTCCAAGGAGCTTTATGAGGCCTTCGGGTTTCTTGATGAGTCCCTTGAGAAGGAGGCTCGCTGCATCCACCTGATCGCCGGCGGCGAACTTCGAAGCGAGGTCGCGCACGTTGACGATCTGCCATTCCTTGCGGAAGGGCTGGTTGGAGAAACCCCGCATGGGTAGGCGCCTATAGAGGGGCATCTGGCCGCCTTCGAATCCGGGATAGGTCTTGCCGCCGGAGCGCGACTGCTGGCCCTTGTTTCCGCGGCCTGCCGTGGTGCCCAAGCCGGAAGCCTGGCCGCGGCCGACGATCCTCTTCCTCCTGTTGGCGCCCTCGGGGGCGTGGAGCTGAAAATCGGACATCACTCGACCTCCTTGGCGGCAACCTCGGCGGTCGATACCAGATGCTGGACTGTAGCTACCATTCCCAACACGGCGGGCGTAGCTTCCTTGACCGTCGTCGATCCAATCTTCCTCAAGCCGAGGGAACGGATCGTGGCCCGCATGACGGGCTTCTGGTGTATCGTGCTGCGCACGAGCGTTATCTGAATCTTTGCCATATTAGCCCCACAGGTCCTTGATCGCCTTGCCGCGGTTCTTGGCCACGGTTTTGGCGTTCAGGAGTTTTTCCGCCCCGTTGAAGACGGCGCGGACGATGTTCATGGAGTTGCGGGAACCGATGCACTTGGAGATGACGTCCGTATAGCCCGCTGCTTCCATAATGGCGCGCACCGGGCCTCCGGCGATGACACCGGAACCCGACACGGCCGGCTTTATCATGACCTGAGTAGCCTTGTACTGGCCCACGATCTCGTGCGGCAGGGTGCCGTTCTTCACCGGCACGTGGACGATGGCGCGCCTGGCCCGCTCGGTCGATTTCCTGATAGCCTCGGTCACGTCCTTGGCTTTTCCGAAACCGTATCCCACATTGCCCTGATGGTCGCCCACCACGGTCAGCGCCGAGAAGGAGAAACTGCGTCCTCCCTTGACGACTTTGGCCGTCCGGTTCAGCTGGACCAGCTTTTCGGTAAAGCTGTCGCGCGGCTGGGAGTCGTCCCTTCTATTCCTGTCTCTTTCCACACCAGCCCCCTAGAATATTATCCCGGCTTTGCGGGCGCCGTCGGCTATGGATTTCACGATGCCGTGATACTTGTAGCCGTTCCTGTCGAAGACGACCGCCTTCACTCCCTTCTCGAGGAGCCTCTTGCCGATCTCCTCGCCCAGCTTTCCGGCGCCTTCCACGTTGCGGGCGAGATCCTTGAGGGACTTCTCCACGGTGGAGGCGGCCGCCAGAGTGTGGCCGACCGAATCGTCTATCACCTGCACGTAGAGGTGGACGTTGGACTTGTACACCGTCATCCTGGGCCTCTGCGCATCGCCGGATATGCTCTTCCTGACCGAGCCTTTGCGCTTCGCGCGCTTCCTCAGTTTATCTTCAAGCTGTTTAACGCTCATTCATGCGCCTCACTTCACGCCGGTCTTTCCGACCTTGCGGCGGATCTTCTCTTCCTCGTAGCGGATTCCCTTCCCCTTGTAGGGCTCGGGCGCGCGCAAGGATCTGACTTCGCTAGCGAACTTGCCCAGCGAGGCTCGATCGGCTCCAGTGAGGACCACCCTCTGGCCGTTCGCTTCTACTGTCGCCCCTATCCCCTGGGGAATGACGACGGCGAAGTCGGTAGAATATCCGAGGCTCATGACGAGGAGGTTGCCCTGCACTTCGGCACGGTAGCCGACGCCGTTGATGATGAGGTTGCGCTTGAACCCCTGAGACACGCCGATGACCATGTTGTTGATGAGGTTGCGATAGAGGCCGTGACAGGCCTTCGCCTGCTTGCTGTCGCTCTTCCTCGACACGGTGACCGAGCCGTCCTTGACGACGATGTCGACTTCAGGAAGATAATCCTGGCTGAGTTTTCCCTTCGGCCCTTCCACCGTCACGTTCGTGGGGGTCACGTGGACCTTCACGCCCTGCGGTACCAGGACCGGCCGTATTCCGATTCTCGACATAGTATTCCCCTTGCCTTACCAGACCGTGCAGATGAGCTCGCCGCCCATCTGTTTCTCCACGGCTTTCTTGCCCGTGATGATGCCGCCGGAGGTGGAGATTATCAGGGTCCCGTATCCGTTGAAGACTCTGGGGATCTCCTTGTATCCGGAGTACACCCTGCGCCCGGGCTTGGAGACCTTGTCCAGGCCGTGGAGCACGGGGTTGTTGGCCTCATCGTACTTCAGGAAGATGCGGATGACATTGGCGCCTTCCGCCTGGATCTTCTTGAAGTTCTTGATGTAGCCTTCGGTTTTGAGGATCTTCACGATCTCGAGCTTGAGCTTGGAGGCCATGATATCCACTTTCTCGTGACGAGCCGCGCTCGCGTTGCGCACCTTCGTCAGCATGTCAGCGATGGGATCAGAAACGCTCATCGCACCCTCCTACCAGCTCGACTTCGTCACGCCGGGGATCTTGCCCTCGGAAGCGAGCTTCCGGAAGCAAATCCTGCACATGTCGAATTTTCTCATGTAG
>DATCUA010000307.1:0-4258 GCA_036567645.1 Rectinemataceae bacterium
TATCTGAATTCAAGAAGGAAAGGCTCGTCATGGGGCTCCTCTTGGGGGCGAGCCAGGATTTTGCGGACGTACTTTCGAGACTCCAAGCCGGTTTCGGCCTCCTGGAAGAATCGACGATAGAAGAACCTTTCGCATGGACTACCTACTACGAGCGAGAGATGGGACCAGGCATTCGGAGGCTCTTCATCATGTTCAAGAATCCCGTGGATCCAGGAACTCTCGCCATGATCAAACTGAAGACGAACGAGATAGAACTCGAATGGACTCGGGAAAATGAAAAAGGGGAGAGGAGCCGCAACGTAAATATCGATCCAGGCATGCTCTCACCTGCGAGGCTCTGCCTTGCCACGACGAAGGACAGGGCGCACCGCCTTCCCCTGGCCTCCGGCATCTACGGAGAACTGACCCTCATATATGAAAAAGGGCAGTATCGGGCACTGCCCTGGACCTATCCCGACTGGGCTTCGGAGCGGATTCGGAGCCTCCTCGGCTCATGGAGGAATCGCTGTTTCGGGCTGGGGAAGCAGGGCCCTGCCTGAATCGCCAGAGCGTTCAACGCGCGTTTCATCTACGGAACTATGATAGCTTTCAAGCCTATCCTCAGGGCAATCCGTCTGATGGCAGGTCTCGCGTGCCTGGCTTCCGCTATCTGCTCCTGCCGCTACATCCAGCCGTGTTTCTTCGTCCATAGTCTTATCGTGGTTCTTCCCGAGTCGCCGTTTGCATGGGATGGCATTGCGCCTGATCGATGGCGCGTCGAATGGAAGGATGCTGAATCGGAAAAGCGTGAGGCGTTCTTGCCCGCCGGGGGAAGAACTCGCATCGAAGTTCCTCGTGGCGAGTTCCAGGCCATCCTGGCCTATCCTGAATCGATGGGCGCAGTCTTCAAACCCGCAGGATTCCTCTACCCTGAGGATCTCGGCCCTTCGGGGCCTTGGCCATGGGCCGAGGATGTTGCGGTCTTCAGCTATGAATCAGGGTATGGATCGGAGGTAGCCCGCCATCTTGAGGTTCTAGGCATGAGGCCTTCCGCCTACACCCTTTCCAGTCTCGGGGAGGCGGCGATATCTGGCGGGGCCGACCCCTGGGATCTTCCTCCTTGGAAGGCTGCGCGAGCCCTGGCGGGAGGTACATTCAGGAAGAGCCTGTTCGTCCGGGCTCTACATGAGTTCGCATTGCCTGATGGCGAAACCTGGGCGCCGGAGAGCCCATTCAAGTCGATCGATCGCTCAGGTGCGGCACATCGGGTCTTTCTCGCCGAGGGATTGAGTCTCTTCCATTCGGAGAGATCCAGCCTCCTCGTCGATATGCGAGAAGATGGGGCACGCTTCATGGCTTGGGAACGCTGAGGCCTCCATCAGGGCCGGAAGAGCCCAGCTATGGATTTCACGTCGGGAAGATCCCTCTCCTCCATCCAGGTCTCGATGCCTTGGAGGATGGCTGCCGGGCTTCCTGGATCGGAGAAGAGGGCCGTTCCCACCTGGATGGCCGATGCCCCGGCGAGGAGGTACTCGAGGGCGTTGTCCGCCGTGGAAATGCCTCCGAGGCCGATGACAGGGATTTTCACCGCGCGAGAAACGCGGTATACGCAGGCTACGCCGACGGGTCTGATGGCCGGTCCCGATAGCCCCGCCGTCCCCCGTCCGATCCTGGGTCTGCAGAGCCTCGTGTCTATGCTCATGCCCACGAGGGTGTTGATGCAGGAGAGGCCGTCTGCACCTCCTGCTTCGGCTGCACGTCCTATCTCCGCAATGTCGGTGACGTTCGGGCTCAGCTTTACGATGAGGGCCCGCCGGGTCAGCTTCCTGATAGAAGAAGTGAGGCGCTCGACGAGGCTCGCATCCGTGCCGAAAGCCATGCCGCCGTGGGCGACGTTGGGGCAGGAGACATTGATCTCATAGCCCGAAACGGCGAAGGAGGAGCCTTCTATGCCTTCAACGACAGCTGCGTAGTCGCTCTCCGAGGAACCGGCTACATTGACGATGACGGGACAGGGAAGCCTCGATAGCTCAGGCAGCTTATTCTTCAGGAAAGATGAAAGCCCGGGGTTGGCGAGTCCTATGGAATTGAGGAGGCCCGAATCCGTTTCCGCCAGCCTGGGTGGAGGATTGCCCTGCCGAGGTTCCAGGGTAACCGCCTTGGTGTAGAGGGCCCCGAGCCGGCTCAGGTCCACAAGTTCCGAGTATTCTTGGCCATAGCCGAAGGTGCCCGAAGCAACCCCCACGGGGTTGGGTAAAAGGAGCGGGCCGATCTGGACGCTCAGGGAGGGTTTCATCTCCAGGACCCCCAGTCGAGCAGAGCTGAGTCGAAAACCGGGCCGTCGGAGCAAGCCAGGGCGAAGCCGCCCGAGCGCATTGGTACGGCGCAGCCCTGGCAGGCTCCTACTCCGCAGGCCATCCATTGCTCGACCGAGACCTCGGCCGGAATCCTTCGCGCGGAGGCGAAGGCCGCAAGGGCCGAAAGCATGGGCGCTGGGCCGCAGGCGAACAAGGTGCGTTTGGCTTCGGGAGCTTCGTCTATTTCCGCTTCCAGGCTTTGGATTGCCGTGCCGTCGAAGCCAGCGCTGCCGTCGTCAGTGGCGATGCTGGCCCGAGCAAGGGATAGAGCGAGGGTGTCCGCGCCCTTCATGCTCATAATTCCAGGAGAGAAACGGGGAATTGATGAGGCCGTCTTGAAACCCAGATGGAGATGGGCGTTACGAAGCCGGGATTCGAGGAAAAGCATGGGGCCGATGCCCACTCCCCCGCCGACGAGGAAAGCTGCCGCGTCTTCAGGAGGGAAAGAAAAACCCTTGCCAAGCGGGGCGATGACATCTACGGCCTCTCCTGTGTCTGTTGCGCCGAGCGCCTTGGTGCCCTTTCCCTTCATCTCGTAAATGGCGAAGGCTATGGCATTTCCGAAACCGGCGAAGGCGAGAGGGCGTCTGAGGAGGCCTGAATCCCCTGGTTCGAGGGCCCTGGGCAGGTAACTGAAGAATTGGCCTGGCGTGGGCGGCTCAAGATCCTCCGGCCATTGAAAACCGAGGAGCTTCCATGACGGGGAGATGGTTTCGTTTGATAGTATCCGAGCATAGAAGCGCCGCACCGACAACCTCCTTGGCATTTTCGGAGATGGAGTGGTTCCTGTCAACGGCTTGCATCGGTGCCTGGGGGGCTCCGCCTAGGGGACCTGCTTCCTAGGATTCAGTACTCCGAAAGCTTTCGTTCTATCTCCTCGAGCCGCCTGGACAGGTTTTCCATTGCCCGCTCGATGCGGGCCTTTTCCTCGAGGAGACGCGCCTCGGGGCTTTCGGGACTCGCGGCCGCCTTGATTCTGCCTTTTACCGAGGAGGGACTCGCTCCTTCCGCTAGGGCGATGATGGCCGCGCCGCGCTCCTCAGGGTCGCGGATCGAAGCAATGTACTTGAGGCCGTCCCAGCCGAGCCGTGGATCCAGATCCATTGCCTGCGCCTTGACAGCAGCCGAGGCCGTGGATTTCGGCAGGCCCAGAACCCGTTCCACGTAATCTTCGAAGCGAGCCTTGTGCTTTTTGCAGAGTTCCGCCGCCTGGGCGAGAAGCCTTCCGAACTCGATGAGAATTTCTCCGTTGGCGCGGATGCAATGCTCGCGGATAGTCTTTGTCAGCTCCGCGAATTCCTCTTCGGACTCGAAAACATTCTTATACAGGCCGGTTGCCTCCGCCTTCTGCACAAGCCCGTGGAATATGCCCCAGAATTCCTGGGTGTGGGGGCGCCCCGAGGATATGCCGCCCCTCCTGCAATGGAGCAGATGGTGGGCGTATTCGTGGAGCGCCGTGTATATGAGCTGATCGTCCGAATCGAAGTTCCTATTGTGGATGATGATTTCTGCCGATCCCGGTTTGTATAGGCCATTGACCGTGTCACTCGACTTTCCGGAGAATATGAGGGAGAACGGCTTTGGCGGATACTCGACGCTACACAGGAGTTCATATACCTGTTCCTGATTCACCTATTCCTCCTCATTTCCCCTGCCGGTACATGGGCGATCAAGGATAGTATAGGAGACAGGATGGTATGGAAAGGGGAGGACGTGAAGGTTCAGAAGCGGGAAAGATACGGCATCAGCGCTTCAGCGCTCGCTCTATCTCGCCTTTGTTGAATCCGATTATGATCCTGCCACCAACGTCGATGACGGGCACCCCCATTTGTCCCGACTTCCTCACCATCTCCTCGGCCTTGCGCTGGTCAGAGGCCACATTGTACTCGGTGAAGGAAATTCCCTGCTGCCTGAAGTAATCC
>DATCUA010000308.1:0-5700 GCA_036567645.1 Rectinemataceae bacterium
GAGCCAGGGGCGTCTGCGCCTCTGGCTCTTGAGATTGGCATGAACATTTACCGGCTCGATCTTCAACGGAGGTATCTATGAAACGACGAGTACTGACAGCGTTCTGCGTTCTTCTGGCCGTATCGGCGTATGCGGCCCCCAACGAGGTGGTGGTCTACACGGCGCACGAGGAATCGATCATCAACGCGCTGGTGCCGATGTTCGAAAAGGAAACGGGGATCAAGGTCAACTACGTGAAGCTGGCCTCTGGCGACGTCATCAAGCGGGCGAAGGCGGAAGCGGGCAATCCGCAGGCCGACGTGATCTGGAGCATAGGCGGGGAGCAGCTGGAAGCGGAAAGCCAGATTCTGCAGGCCTACACGCCGAAGGACTGGGACAAGATCGTGCCCGTGTACAAGGTTGGCACGAATTGGCTTCCCTATACGGGCATCATGAACGTGTTCGTGGTGAACACGAAGATGCTCAAGCCGGATCAGTATCCGCAGAAATGGACAGATCTGACGGACGCGCGCTTCAAGAAGCTGATTTCCTCGGCACCGGCGGACAAGTCTGGATCGGCGTACATGCAGCTGGCCAACGTGATAGCGATCTACGGGGACAAGGGGTGGGACGTGTACAAGGGGATCATGAAGAACATGGTGATCTCCACCTCGTCGGGGGCGGTTCCGAAGTTTGTCAACGACGGGGAGCAGGCGGTTGGCTTGACGCTGGAAGACAACGCCTTCAGGTACGTGGAAGGGGGCGGGCCGGTGACGATCGTGTATCCGACGGACGGCACGGTGGCGGCGCCTGACGGGATGGCGATACTGAAGGGAGCGCCGAATCTGGCGAACGCGAAGATCTTCACGGACTGGTGTCTGTCCAAGCCGGTACAGGAGTATCTGGTGAACGCGATGAAGCGCAGGCCGGTGCGCACGGACGTGGCGAGCCCGAAGGGTCTGCCTGCGATGAGCGCGATCAAGAGCATTCCCTACGACTTCGGCTGGGCCGCCAAGAATAAAACCGAATTCGTGAAAAAGTTCACCGATATCAAGATGGACCTCGGACTCTAACCGCCGATCCCCATAAAAGCCCGGGAGACTTGTAATGTTCCCGGGCTTTTCCCATACTATACTTCTAGATACGCATATCCTTCGTTAAACGGAGTTTTAGATGACTTCGATCAGAATTTCTGGCGTGGAAAAGCGGTTCGGCGAACTTGTTGCCCTGTCGGATATCAACGTCGAGATCAAGGAGGGCGAATTCTTCACCCTCCTCGGGCCCTCCGGCTGCGGAAAGACAACTCTTCTTCGCACTATTGCCGGCTTCTACCGCCAGGACAAGGGCGACATCTGGCTGGGAAACGAGTTGATAAACGATGTGCCCGCCTATAAGCGGAACACCGGCATGGTGTTCCAGAACTACGCTGTCTTCCCCCACATGACCGTGTTCGAGAACGTCGCCTATGGGCTCAAGGTGCGCAAGATGCCGCCCAAGGAAATAGAGACGAGGGTGAAGAAAGCCCTGGCGAGCGTCCATCTCACGGGCTACGAATCCCGAACCCCGGACAAGCTTTCCGGCGGCCAGCAGCAGCGCGTGGGCCTGGCCCGGGCCATGGCCATCGAGCCTCGTGTCCTCCTCTTCGACGAGCCCCTTTCCAACCTGGATGCCAAGCTGAGAGTGGAGATGCGCGACGAGATCAGGGCTGTGCAGAAATCCCTGGGGATAACGGCCGTCTACGTGACCCATGACCAGGAGGAAGCCCTCGTCATTTCAGACCGGATTGCCGTAGTCAATCTCGGCAAGATCCAGCAGGTAGGCCAGCCTTGGGAGATCTACAAGGATCCGGTCAACCTCTTCGTAGCCACATTCGTGGGCAAGATCAACACCCTGGAAGTGGAACTCGGCGAGAGCCTCCCGGGAGGGTTCAGGAGAGCTTCCAACGGCGCGACGTACTTCCTCGTGCCCGAGGCGGGCACCCAGGGCAGGTCCAAGGCGATCCTCGCATTCCGGCCCGAGGATGTCGTGGAGACCGAGGGGGCAGCCGCGGGAATGAGCCGCCTCGAGGGCCAGCTCGCTTCGACCTCCTTCCTGGGCACCGTGGTTTCGATGGAAGTGGATCTGGGCGGAAGCCGGATCGTCATCGAGCGCCACCGGCCGCGCAAGGCGGATATCCCGGAGCTTGGCTCACGAGTCGAATTCTCCGTGCCCAGCTATGCATGCCTCCTTTTCGACAAGGAATCCGGCGTCCGCCTCGGCACAGGGGGCAGTCTATGAGCAGTGGCAGGAAAAAGGCCGATGTCTGGGCCGTGGTGACCCTCCTGGGTTTCGCCATAGTCGGCGTATTCCTGATCTATCCTCTCTTCGATGTCTTCAAGTACAGTTTTCTGGACAAGGAAACCGGAACCCTATCGCTTTCCAACTGGAAGGAGTTCTTCTCCCGCGCCTACTACCTCAAGGCATTCGGCCATTCCATGGTAGTGGCCCTTGCCACGACTTTTTTCTCCGCCCTGCTCGGCATTCCCCTGGGGTTCTTCACGACCCGCTACAAGATCAGGGGCTCCACGCTCCTCTCCACTCTTTCAGTCCTGGCCTTGCTCTCGCCTACCTTCATCGGAGCCTATTCCTGGGTGACCATGCTAGGCAACAATGGGTTCCTCCGAAACATCTTCTCAAGCGTGGGCATCAAACTCCCATCCATTTATGGGGCGGGAGGCATCATCCTCGCCGACGCACTCCAGTATTATCCCTTCATCTCCCTCATGCTCGCGGGCTCCCTCATGACCATAGACCGATCCCTTGAGGAGGCTTCGGAGAATCTGGGAGCCCGCTCGGTCAAGACCTTCTTCTCGGTAACCCTTCCCCTGGTGCTTCCCTCCCTCACGGGCGGAGCCCTCATCGTCTTCATGATGTCCCTGTCCAACTTCGGGACTCCAGCGATCATCGGGGGCAACTACCGGGTTCTCGCCACTGTCGCCTACGAGCGCTTTACGAGCGAGATAAGCGAAAGCCCCGGCATGGCCTCGACGGTGTCCATCATACTCATGCTCTGCGCCGCCGTGGTCATCGTGGTCCAGACCTGGGTCTCGTCGAGGCGCAAGTACGCCTCTATGCTCGTCAACCGCCCTGTCGTGAAAAAGCTGAAAGGGGCCAGGTCCTTCTTCGCCCATCTCGTGTGCTATCTGATCGTGGGCATCTCGATGCTCCCCCTCGGAGTCATCGTCTTCTATTCTTTCAAGAACATGTCGGGCCCGGTATTCAAGCCCGGGTTCGGACTGGAGAGCTACCGGCAGATCTTCTACGATGTTGGCAAGACGGTGGTGAACAGTTTCCTCTATTCCTTTATCGCCGTCATCATGATCTCCCTCATCGGCACCTTGATAGGCTTCATCATAGCCCGCAAACGCAACCTGGCGGTAAAAACCCTCGATCCCTTGTTGATGATACCCTATATCGTCCCCGGAACGGTGCTCGGCATCGGCTTCATCGTGGCCTTCAACCGGCCCCCGATCTTCCTCACCGGGACGGCGACCATCATCATCCTCACCTACTTCATACGAAGGCTGCCCTATTCCGTGCGCTCTGCAGCCTCCATCCTCAAGCAGATAGACCCGGCATTGGAAGAGGCCGGCATCAACCTGGGATCTTCCCCGGGGCGGACATTCCGGACGATAACCCTCCCCCTGATGAAGTCGGGCATTATCTCTGGAGCCATCATGAGCTGGGTGACATCGATGAACGAGCTCTCGGCATCCATCCTCCTCTACGTGGGAAAAACTATGACCATGCCCATCAAGATCTACCTATCCGTAGCCGATGGCTATTTCGGCACGGCGAGCGCCATGTCCACCATCCTCCTCGTGGTGACGGGCGTGTCCATGTTCATAGTGAACAAGTACTTCAACCGGGGGAGCGATACCTTCATCGCTTCCTGAGCGCGTTAGACTTCGGCCCGCTCGGGAGCCGTCCCGCGCGAGCTTCAGGTCCGCGAGCTTGCAACCCGCTTGAGCCGCCGCCTCGATTCCCCATATAGTGCAACCATGTACTCCAGGCTGGAACTCGAGGATAGCGGCTCGGGCGGGGGCGGAGCGGATCGTTCTTCCGCCTTTTCCGAAGTTGCCGACAGCTCATTTTTCTCCGAAATCCCCCAGAAGACGAGTTTTCTCTTTCTCAGGCACGGCCGTACCGAGGGCAACGCCACGTTCACCTTCCAGGGGAGGCTCGATTACCCCCTGGACGAGCTCGGAATGAGCCAGGCCGAGGCCGCGGCCGCGTGGATTGCGTCACGGGGCGCCGATTACCTTGCGACGAGCCCCTTGAGAAGGGCGAGACAGACAGCCGAGGCCGTGGCGGCTGCCCTCGGGTCGAGCTCGCCCGAAGTTCTCGCGAGCCTCGTGGAAGTCGATGTGGGCATATTTTCTGGCGTGGAGGCAGGCAGGGCGGAGAAGGAGCACGAAGCCATCTTCCGCGAGTTCGGATATAGGAGTTGGGACGCAGTTCCGAATGCAGAAACCTCGGCTCAGATGTATGCCCGTGCCATGCTTTCCTGGAAGATCCTGCGCGCCAAGGCTCTAGCTGGCGCCCGGCTACTCGTCTGCGTAACCCACGGGGGCACCCTCCAATGGCTGTTCCGCTCCACGTTCGGCGCCAGGACCTGGCTGCCCCTCGTACCGGCGGGCAACTGCGGAGTGTTCGAGTTCGTCGCTGAGCCGAGCTCGCCGGGCAGGCCCGCCTTTGTCCAGTGGGCCAGGGTCAACTTCATCCCCCCGGGCGTCGAGATGGGTACGAAGCCTCTTTTTTAGGCGCGTAGGGAAGAGGCCTCCTATATCTTAGATGATACCGACAAGCAGCTGCCAGAGCTCCTCGTCATCGGGGAAGGGCGCGGTGAACTCCATGGGCGCTCCCGTACGGGGATGACTGAAGCCGAGGCTGTAAGCGTGGAGCATGATCCTGCCCGAATCGCAGCTGCGCCTGGATCCGTACTTGAGGTCGCCCTTTATGGGGCAGCCGATGGCTGAGAATTGCGCGCGGATCTGGTGGTGCCTGCCCGTCCGTGGTTCGGCTTCTACGAAGAAGTACCTGTCGCTTTTCAAGATGAGGCGATAGGAGAGTTCGGCCTTCGAAGCCTGGTTCGGGCTCGGGCCGTGGCCTGGTCTCTCGCCGTGGGAGGGGTTCTCGTCCTGGCCGACTGGCTCTGGCGTCCAGGACAGGGCGATGGTCTTATTGCTTCGGGCGGAGAACCTGAGGCCGTGGACGAGCACTCCCTGGGCAGGCTGGGGTTCGGCTTCCAGGCAGGCCAGGTAGGTTTTTCGGACGAGCCTATCCCTGAAGGCGGCTTCGAGCTTCCTCAAGGCCTGGATGTTCTTGGCGAAGAGGACTATGCCCGAAGTGCGCCTGTCCAGCCTGTGCGCGGCTTCGATAAATGGGCGTTTCGCCGAGACGGAATGGCGCAGGATGCTCTGGAGGTCGGGATCTTTCGACTTGTCCTTCTGGACCGGAATCGGCGCCAGCTTGTCCACGACGAGGATGTCGGCATCCTCGTGGACTATAAGGTACATGTCCAGGCGGGGCTCCTTTTCGGGCGGAGAGCCTGAAGCGGGATCATATTCCCGCTTGTAATGATCGGCCCAGGCCATTACAATCCTACTATGTAGTGAATTCAAAAAGGAAGGTGAGCATGAGCATTCATATCCAGGCCGAGAAGGGGCACATAGCCGAGAG
>DATCUA010000309.1:0-1533 GCA_036567645.1 Rectinemataceae bacterium
CCGGGCGACACGTTGGATATACATAGGATTGCGTATGGATCTTTCCCGTTTTTCAATCGATCCGGCACTGGCAGCGGCCGCGCAGACCGGCGACAGCTATCGTTCCGTATTCTTCGAGAGGATGTTGGAACCGCTCTTCGAAAAGGGCGAAAACCTCTTCGTCAAACTCGAGCTCGAGAAAGCCAGGGAGGAGATCATCCTCCTGCCCGCCTTCCACTGGCTGTCCACGTCCATGGGCCCGGAGGGCCGGAGGAGGGTCCTCTGCCTCTGCGCCAGCCCGGAGCGCGCCGATGCCCTGCATACGGCAGCAACTGCCCTCGCCTCGGCCCTTCCGAATATGGAGGCTCCTGCCCTCCTCGGATCGGATTCCGGGGTGTCGGCTCCCCTTGTCATAGCCGATTTCCAGGCTTTCGCGGCTTCGGCCGAGAATCCGGCTCTGGGGCCACGGGGTTTCGGCTTCATCATAGTCGACGAGGCCGAACTTTTGGCCGAACTGCCGGGAGAAGCCTGGAGAAAGGCGACAGGGAAGCTTCTGCCATCCTGGGAAAGAAAGACCCTAGTTACCGCTTCCCGCCACACGCCGAAAGCTAAAAATCTCGCCTGGGATATCGCGGACAACCCCAGGGAGATCAAGCTGGGCGAGTCCATGGGCTTCGCAGGCACCATGGCTGCTGTATCCACGGACATCAAGGAAGCCGACAAGATCCGCTATATCCTCAGGCTTCTGGCTACCAGGCCAGACTCCCATATCTGCGTGTTCTGCAACCTCAAGACGACAGCCGCCGAGCTTTCCCTGCGCCTGGGCATGAACGGGGTCGCTTCCGACTACATAGCGGGAAACCTCAATCCCGAGCGCAAGAAGCAGATCGTATCCAAGGCCCTCGGCTGGACAGGCCCCATGGCAACCGCCGATTCCATCGCCGATCCCATCGCCGATTCCATCGCCGATCCGGAGGCGGCTTTGCCAGCCGCTCCGCACGCCGCCAATCAGGCGGCTGAGTCGCGCTTTCCCAGGGAATCCTTCGTCCTGGTGCTCACCGACGAGGGCGCAAAGGGCATTTCGAGCCCAGGCTTCTCTACCCTGGTAAACTACGACATCCCCCTGGAGCCCGAGTACTATTTCGAGCGACTCAACTTCCTCAACCGCGAAGCCGAAGGCGCGGCTCTCTACAACCTCGTCTGCGAGCGCTACATGTTCGGCCTGCCAGCGATAGAGCGGCTCATCGACACATCGCTCGCCGTTGTTCCCCTTCTGGATCCCGAATCGCTTCCCGCCGACCTGAGCGCGGGAAAGCGAGTGGAAATGCCGGAACCGAGGCGCCGCGACCGATTTTCCCGGAACCGCAGGGACGATAGGGGCCGTTCCCTCGGGCACGACAGGCGAGATTCGGGCGAAGGGCACTCGAGGCCGGATCGGCCCGAGCGGAGGGAGCGGGAATCGGGCCATGAAGCGCGCCATGAGCTTCGCCGCGAATCTCGTCCCGAGCCGCATCTAGAACGGCGCCAGGCTCCTATCGACCCCTACGCGCTTTC
>DATCUA010000310.1:0-7083 GCA_036567645.1 Rectinemataceae bacterium
TCGGGGCTTCCATTGCCGGCTTGCGATCCATGGCAGCCATGAAGCAGGTTGGGCTCAACGTAGCCGCGGATCCCCTCTTTACCGCCGCCTACCAGGGTGTCGGCGCAGGATTCGTCGTCGTCAGCGCCGACGATCCAGGAATCCACTCCTCCCAGAACGAGCAGGATAACCGCCAGTATGCCAAGTTCGCCAAGATCCCCCTCGTCGAGCCTTCAGACAGCCAGGAGTGCCTGGATTTCATGAAAGAAGCCTTCGAGATATCCGAGCGCTTCGACACTCCGGTCCTCTTCAGGGTTACGACGAGGATCTCCCATTCGAAGAGCCTGGTGGAGGAGAAAGAGCGCATATCAGTCCCGGTTCGCGAATACAAGAAGAACCAGGCGAAGTTCATCTCAGCCCCCGAAAACGCCAAGCCCAACAGGATCATGCTTGAAAAGCGACTCGAGAACTTGCGCTCCTATGCCGAATCGAGCCCGCTGAACCGCCTCGAAATGGCGGGGGACTCGATCGGCGTGATCACGGCTTCGGTGGCTTACCACTACGCCAAGGAAGCATTCCCTCCCGATACCTCTTTCCTGAAGCTCGGCTTCACCTGGCCCCTGCCCATGAACCTGATACGAGATTTCGCCTCTAGGGTGAAAACCCTGTATGTAGTGGAGGAGCTGGAGCCCTTCATGGAGGAAGCCATCCGGGCAGCAGGCATTCCATGCGTGGGCAAGGCCCTGGTGCCTGCTATCGGGGAGCTCGATCCCGGCGTACTCGAGCAGAGGATCTTCGGGCGCGAGAGGCCTTCGGTCGATCTGGCGGGCGAGGCTGTGCGCAGGCCGCCCGTGCTCTGCCCCGGCTGCCCGCACAGGGGCGTTTTCTACGCCCTTTCCCGGGGACGGAATTACGTCATCGCAGGCGATATTGGCTGTTACACCCTGGGCTACACCCAGCCCCTGGGCGCCATGGACACATGCCTCTGCATGGGCGGAGGCTTTACCGTGGCCATGGGCATGGCCAAGGCCTTCGAGGTATCGGGACGGAAGGACTACAAGGTGTTCGGCCTCGTTGGCGATTCCACTTTCTTCCATTCAGGCATGACGGGGGCGGTCGAGATCATTTACAACGGCGGCAAGGTGGTGCCTGTGGTCCTAGACAACAGGATAACCGGCATGACGGGGCACCAGGAGAATCCGGGAACAGGCGAGACCCTGATGGGCACGCCCGCCCCGGAGATTGACATAGCCAAGGTTTTGGAAGCCCTCGGATTCTTTCCTGTTCTCAAGATCGATCCCCTCGATATAAAGGCTACCGAATTCGCCTTCAAGGCGGCTTCAGAAAGCGAGAGCCCTGCGGCCATAGTAGCCCAAAGCCCCTGCGCTCTCGTAAAGAAGCTTTCGCCCCATCGCCCTCCCTATTCCGTCGATCCTGAAAAATGCAAATCCTGCAAGCGATGCCTCAAGGTCGGTTGCCCGGCCATCAGCTTCGACAGCGTATCCCGCATAGATCCCGATCTCTGCGTGGGCTGTTCGGTCTGCGCCCAGGTCTGCCCCTTCGGAGCGATTTCCAAAGTCGAGGAGGCGCAGCGATGAGCGGATCCGTCACGAATATCCTTCTCGCAGGCGTCGGAGGGCAGGGAACGATCTTCGTTTCCAAGGTTATCACGCTCGCCTTGGTCAAGGCCGGCTACGACGTGAAAATGAGCGAGGTCCACGGAATGTCCCAGCGGGGAGGATCGGTCTCCACCCAGGTGCGCTATGGCCCAGCCGTAGCCTCGCCCATCGTGGGAAAGGGAAGCGCGGATATACTCGTGGCCTTCGAAAAGCTCGAAGCGCTGCGCTATTCTCCCTGGCTCAAGCCGGAGGGCATCCTCATCGTCAACGGCCACGAGATTCCGCCCATGCCCGTCGCCTCGGGAGCCATGCCGTATCCGCAGGACGTCCTTGAGCGGCTCGGCGCAAGCTTCGCGACGATAGTCGTCGATGCGGCGTCTATCGCCGCGAGGATAGGCAATCCCAAGACCATGAACGTTGTACTCCTCGGGGCTATGGTAGAAGCTCTGGGAATGGAATCCATGGATTGGATCCAGGCCCTCGGCGCCTCGGTTCCGGCTAAGGCAATGGAAGACAATAGGGCTGCCTTTTCCGCCGGAAGGGAGGCGTACCGGCTCAACCGAGGGCGACGTCCAATACCATCATGACCGCGAAGCCCAGGATGGTGCCGATAGTGGCGAAGTGCCCGTTGCCCTCCCGGTTGGCCTCGGGCAGGACTTCCTCGGCGACCACGTAGATCATGGCGCCCGCGGCGAATGCGAGAGCATAGGGCAGGATGGGGCGCATGATTCCCACGAGGAGGGCGCCCAGGACTCCCGCGATGGGCTCCACGATGCCCGATGCCTGGCCGTAGAAGAAGCTCTTGAATCTCCCCATCCCGTCCCTGCGCAGAGGTATCGATACCGCGGCGCCTTCGGGAAAGTTCTGTATCCCAATGCCCATGGCCAGGGCAAGGGCGCCTGCCAGGCTCGCGGAGGGAATGCCCGCGGCCACGGCTCCAAAACCTACGCCTACGGCGAGGCCCTCGGGAATGTTATGCAACGTTATGGCCAGGACGAGGAGGACGCTTCTCGACCAGCTCGTCTTCAAGCCCTCGGCTTCGTCCCGCCTGAACTCGATATGGAGGTGAGGGAGGAGGGAGTCGACCAATCTCAAGAAAAAAGCTCCGGCGAGGAAGCCCACGAGAGGCGGGAGCCAGCTCGGAAGCCCCATGGACTCGGATAGCTCGATGGCGGGTGCGAGGAGGGACCAGAAGCTCGCCGCTATCATGACGCCTGCAGCGAAGCCGAGCATGGCGTCAAGGACGAGTCTGTTGATGGTCTTGAAGAAGAATACCAAGCCCGCTCCGAGTGCGGTGAGGCCCCATGTGATAGCCGTAGCCAGGAGCGTCTGAACGACCGGGCTCTGGGAGCTGATCCATTCGATCATGGTGATACTATACCCATCCCAGAGCTCTATCGGAAAGTGCGACGAGCCGATGCGCCTCTGGCTGGACAGGTGCCCCACGCTTGTGTTGACCCGGCTCCCCGCACGATTTACACTGACCTCGCGAAGGCTGGAAACCGAGCCCGCTCGACACCGATCCTACCTGGAGGATGCCTTGCCAAAGCGTGACCGTGCCCTGCCTCTCTTCGTCGCCCTGGTGTTTGCTCTCTTCCTCGGCTTCGGATTCGTCGCCGACGGCCCCCTCGCCGCCTGCTTGGGATTTCTGCGCCTCCAGTTCAGCCCTGCCCGCCTCTTGAGCGACTATACCGCCCTTGCTGGTATAGGGGCAGCCCTTGTCAATGCCGCCATGGTGGGGCTCCTCGGTTTCGGCCTCATGAAGGTCAATGGCATAGGCATATCCGGGGCCACTATAGCAGCCCTCATGACCATGATGGGCTTCGCCCTCTTCGGCAAGACGGTTCTCAACAGTCTTCCCATCATGATCGGCGTGTGCATTTCCGCGCTCATCGTCGGGAAGAGGCCGAGGGAATACACCCTCATAGCGATGTTCGGCACTGGCCTAGGCCCCGTGGTCAGCTTCGTGGCGTTCGAACTGGGGCTCGATCCTGTCCTGGCCTATCCCGCCGCCGCCGGTATCGGCATGGTCGTGGGCATAATACTCCCCCCCCTCGCAATCGCCATGCTCCATCTCCATCAGGGCTATAGCCTTTTCAACGTCGGCTTCACCATGGGCTTCATAGGCCTCTTCGCCGCCTCCCTCTCCAACGCCGGCGGAGGCGATATACGAGCCCTCTACGAGTGGGGCAAGGCGGTGGATCCCTTCCTCTATCTTGTCGTGCCCCTGCTCGGGGCGGCGGCCATAGCCTTCGGCTTCGCCTTCTGGGGTAAAACCGCCTGGGAGCAGTTCGTCAAGATCAACAGCCTCTCCGGCCGTCTGCCTTCCGATTTTACCGATATGGTCGGCGCAGGAGGAACCCTCCTGAATGCGGGCATCCTCGCCTTGGCATACAGCGGCTTGGTAGCACTCCTGGGCGCGCCCTTCAACGGGCCTGTCATAGGAGGCTTGATGACCCTGCTCGGCTTCTCGTTTTTCGGCGTCACGCCGAAGAACGCCTTTCCTGTTTTGGCCGGCCTTCTGGCTGCCGCCCTCCTGTTCGGCAAGCCGATGACTGAATCCTGGGTCATCCTCGCCTTCCTCTTTGGAACGGCTCTTTCGCCAATCGCAGGCGAGTTCGGTCTGGGCATAGGGTTCCTCGCGGGCTTTCTCCACCTGGTCATCGTGGAGCGCTCGGGAACCTGGCATGGGGGGATGAATCTGTACAACAACGGTTTCGCGGCCGGACTCACGGCCACCCTGATCGTGTCCATCGTGGAATGGTACAGGAACAGCAAGGATAGATGAGGGCTCTCCGAGCCCGGGGACGGCAGAATGAAACGCAGCGAATTCCTCGTCCACCTCATTGGCGAGGTGTCCAGTTACTTTCTCCAGGGAGAGCCGAGAAAAATGGTGATCTCCCTCCACCAGGAGGCCGACGGCGTCCACTTGGCGGTGATAGACGACCGCAAGCGAAGCGAGGCGGAAGTGGAAGAGATAGAACGCCTCCTCAATTCCGCCCGAAGGCCCGAACTCGCAGGCTATTACGGATCGATGACGGGACACGACCTCCTCGGTTCGGCTCGCCTGAATCTCGTGGGGTGGCAGATCAAGCATGCCGAAGTGGTGCGCACTCCCGAAGGCGGAGTGACGCTCAATCTCTGGCTAGGCGGAGACGATTTCGAATACGGGAAATTCAGTTCCAAGGCAGCCGAATAAGCCCGATCTCCCGGGCTCGCCTTGCCGCGGCCTAGGTCTTCCACTATAGTCTACCCATGGCTTCGAGCATGCTTTGGTACGACCTTGAAACCTTCGGTCTCGATCCCAAGCACGACAGGATAGCCCAGTTCGCATGCCTGAGGACCGACGAGGATCTCAGGGAGATAGACGAGCCCCTCAAACTGTATTGCAAGCCGTCGCTGGACTACCTTCCCTCGCCCGGGGCCTGCATGGTGCACGGCATCACCCCCCAGACCGCATGGGAGCTCGGCTTGGGAGAGTACGACTTCACCCTGCGCGTCATACGGGAATTTTCCCGCCCCGGAACCACCGCTGTTGGATACAACAGCATGCACTTCGACGAGGAGTTCATCAGGAACCTCCTCTACCGCAACCTCTTCGATCCCTACGAGAGGGAGTACGCGGAGGGCAACGCGCGCTGGGACATCATCAACCTGGCCAGGGCCGCCCGGGACCTCAAGCCGGAAGGCATCGTCTGGCCCAGGGATGGCGAAGGCAAGCCCCTGTTCAAGCTGGAAGCGCTAGCCAAGGCCAACGGCCTGGATCACGAATCAGCCCACGACGCCCTTTCCGACATCAGGGCCACCATAGCCTTGGCGCGGCTCATAAAATCCCGCCACCCCAAGCTCTATGCATGGTATTACACGCACAGACGTAGGGACAGCCTCAAGCCCCTCGTAGATTTGCCCGCGAGGCGGATGCTTCTGCATACCGCCTCCGAGTATTCTTCCGCGCGCGGATGCACAACCATCGTGGCCCCCATCATCATGGATTCATCCAACCGGAGCCAGCTCATCGCCATAGATTTGAGGTTCGATCCTGCCGAGCTTTTGGATCTTTCGGTGGAACAGATACGTGAGCGCGTATTCGCAAAGTCGGAGGAGCGCACTGAGCCGAGGATTCCCCTCTCGCGGATCAGGCTCAACCACTGCCCCTTCCTCGCCCCCGTCTCGGCTCTCTCCGCAGAAGCCGCTTCCAGGCTTGGGCTGGATAAGGATCTGTGCGAACGCAGGTTGGCTTTCATCAATGCCAACCCCGGCATCGCCCCCAAGCTGGCCCAGGTTTTCGACGAAGCCCTTCCCCCTCCGCCTTCCGACGATCCCGAACTCTGTCTCTACTCGGGCGGTTTCTTCCCCGATCGCGACAAGGAGAGGCTCAAAGCCTTCCATGAGCGTATCGCTCGCGCCAGGGCCGGCGAGGAAAGCCTGGGGGACGTGAAGGAAGCCATGGCGCGGACACCCTATATCGATGCCCGCATCGGCAGGCTCATGCGGAGATTCTTCGCGCGGAATTTTCCGGAAACCTTGGGTCCGCGCGAGCGTTTATCCTGGAGGAGATACTGTCTGAGCCGGATCCAGCTCGCGCCCGCCGAATCGTCGGCCGAGCTCTCCGACTACACCAGGCTCCTCGAGGGCGATCTGGCCGATCCAGATACACCGGCGCCGCGGAGAGCCATTGCCCACGCTCTTCTCGAATGGAAATCCCACCTCGAGAGGGAGCTGCTTTCGTGGAAGGAGTGAAGATTGTCCTTCACAGAGCCTGTCGGAAGGCCGAAACAGCGGTATGTTCATTCTGGGGTTTTTCGCCCTAGGCGGTATGTGATGCGAACGATGCGCGAACCTGCGGGCTCATGCCGGACGAAAGCCGGCCTGGGACTTATCCTCCTCTGCGCCTGGGCTGCTTCTGGTGCTTCGGCCCAGACTCCGGTCCAGGCCGTGGGAGGGCCTCTGGCTCCTGTTTCCGCGCAAGGGAGTCCATACCCTATCCTCCAGGTCCAAGTGGCTTCGAGCGCGGTGCGGGCTTCTCCTTCTGTGGCGGCTCCCATCGTGGCCAAGGTGTCTTACAAACAGAGCCTCTACGTTTCGGATTCCGCCTCGGGCTGGACTCGGGTCCTGGTGCCAGGGATGGAGCGCTGGGGCTATATCTTCTCCTCGGCCCTGAGCGCCCGACCCCTCGGGCCCTCTCTGCCGGGAAGCCAGCCCAAGCAGGGAGTGTCGGGCACGGAGATCAACCTGGCGGGCAAGGGGTTCAGCTCCAATCCCGAAAAGGATGCCCAGGCCGGGGACGGGCTGTCCTTCAGCTGGGTGGATGCGATGGAAAAGTATTCCATAGATCAGAGGTCTCTCGTCATCTTCATGCAGGGCAGGCGGGAAGAGTGAAGGGAGGGGGGCAAGAGGGATGAGAAAGGCTCTGGCTCCTGCGGCCATCCTGGCATGCTCCCTCATTTTTTCCTCCTGTCTCAGCCTCGCCGAGAGCCTGAGGCTC
>DATCUA010000311.1:0-4573 GCA_036567645.1 Rectinemataceae bacterium
GAGGCCGCCAAGACCGCATTCAAGGCGGTCTGGGACCTCACCAAGCCGATAATCGCCCCGGATTCGGGCTTCGTAACCTGGTTCAGGACTACCTTTATGGACGGGATCTTCGCCCACCTTCCCTTCAGCCTCTTCCAGATCATGATCGTCGTGATGGAGATGGCCATAGGTCTGGCGCTCTTCGGCGGATGCTTCACCTGGTTCGCCGCTGTGGCCAGCATCGGCATGTGCGTAATCTTCACCTTCTCCGGTATGTTCGCCTGGAACCAGCTCTGGTTCGTCTTCGCCGCCATAGTCATGATGGGCGGAGCGGGCAGGGCTTTCGGCTGCGACTACTGGGTCGTGCCCTTCTTCAAGAAGTGGTGGAACGGCACGAGGTTTGCGCGCAAGTGGCACTTCTACGGGGATGACCCCACGAAGTGATCGTAGGCGCCCCGGCGGAAAGCGGATTTTCGCCGGGGCCAGGGCACCCCGATTCGGACGTCCATCGGCGAACGGCGGGCGTCCGTTTTTTTTTGAGGCCGCATGACTGATTTCTGGAATTGGAGTCCCGATCTCGCCAAGAAGCTGGGCGAGGTAGAGGCCATACTCCTCGATACTATAGAAGATCCCGCTTTTCCGCTTTCGGCGGAGACGAAGGCCCTGGTGCTCTCAGGCGGCAAGATGCTCCGCCCCGCCTTCACACTCCTGGGAGCGGGTTTCGGCAAGGGCGGAAGAAAAGCCTCTCGGACTCGGACAGCCCACCTGGCCGCGGCAATAGAGCTTCTGCATACAGCTACCCTCGTGCACGACGATATCCTCGACCAGGCCGATGTCCGAAGGGGCCTTCCGGCCCTCCATACCCGCTTCGGCACCGTCAACGCCGTACTCGCCGGAGACTGGCTCTTTTCCGCCTGCTTCCGCCTGGTGGCTGACTACTCGGACGCGCGCAGCTCGCGAATCCTCGCCCGCTTCGTCGGAGCGATCTGCGCCTCAGAGATCCGGCAGGATCTGGACAAGCACTCCTTTTCCGCTTCCAGGCGCCAGTACCTCCGCACCATAGCTGGCAAGACGGCCGCCCTCTTTTCCCTCTCCCTCCACGTGGGAGCCGCCACGGCCGGAGCCGATCCCCTGATTACCCAGAGACTGCGCAGGGCTGGCTACGACATAGGGATGGCCTTCCAGATAATCGACGACATCCTGGACTGCGAATCCGACGACATCACCCTCAAGAAGCCCGCGGGCAACGACCTCAAGGAGGGGCTCTGCACACTCCCCCTCATCTGCGCCCTGGAGACGGCCGGGAAAAGGATCCGCCCACTGCTCTCCCCCGTCCCGCTGGATGGCGAACGGGTGAGTCTTGTCCTGGCCGAGATCCGGGCGGCCGGCGGGCTCGAAAAGGCCCGATCCCTGGCCCGAGCCTTCACGGCCCGCGCCAGCAGGGAGATTTCATCCCTGCCCCCCTGTCCGGCGAAAACCGAGCTCGAGGCCGCCGCCGGCCGCCTCCTCGACAGGAAATACTAGGACTGGGAAACCGTGCTCACCTATTTTGCAGTAGGCTTGGCCCTTTCCATGGACGCCTTCGCCGTATCCGTGTCCGCCGCGATGTGCGGCACTCCCCTGTCCAGGGTTCATATGGCGAGGGCGGCAGCGTCCTTCGGCTTCTTCCAGTTCGCCATGCCCATCGCGGGCTGGTATCTCGGTTCGGCATTCAAGTCCTACATCCAGGAATTCGATCACTGGCTGGCTTTCGCCCTCCTGGCCTTCGTGGGTGGCAAAATGATCCTGGAGGCTATAAAGGCCCGCGATCCAGCTTCTTGCCCCGATCCGGAAGAAGCCAAGCCACATGGGATAACGAGACTGGATTCCCTTCTGCTCCTCTCCTTTGCCACCAGCTTGGACGCCATGGCCGTTGGGCTTTCCTACAACCTCATAGGCGCCCCAATCCTCGCCCCCTCTCTTGTCATAGGCCTCACGACCCTTTCCACCTGCGCCTTGGGCCTGCGCTTCGGAAAGGGATTGAAGCGCCTGTTCGAGGAGTGGGCAGAGATAGCAGGCGGGGCCGTCCTCGTGCTCATTGGGGCCAAGATTCTCCTGGAGCATTTGATAGGAAGAATCTAGGCTTCCTCATATAAAAACAATCCTTGCGTTTTCCGATTTCGGGGTATACTGGGCCGGTGCCCATTCCCAGGATCAAAGCCCCGCAGGCCTGGGCAAGCCTCGCCGCTGGCTTGTTCGCCCTCGTCCTCCTCATCGTCGATATCGGAGTTCTCGTCAGGCTGGACGACCCGGCGGATTACGCCGCGAGTCTTCTGGAACTCAGGGCAGGCAGGACCGAGGAACTCGCTTCGGCCTTGGAAGCCGTATCATACCAATTCCTCTCCAACCAGCTCCTCAACGACACCATGGCGTCCTACGCCGCAGACAGCGAACTCTACGACGTGAGCCGCTGGAACAGCCTTTTCTCGAACCATCTCGAGGGTATAGCCAAAACCGTGCCCGAGCTCGAGGATGCTGTATTCTTCGATTTCGACGATACCGGGCGCATACCCCTCACCATGAGCGATTCCCTGACGAGGCGGATATGGAAGCCCGTGCGGGAGATAGTCTTCGACTCTGCCGTATCCGCCGAAGGCAGGCCTGTCTGGGACATCCTCCCGCCCCCAGCAGGCGAATGGAACAGGGAAGAGGTGCGGGATTCCACTCACATCCTCTGCGCCAGGCTCATCAAACGCAATTCGGACGGCCTGAGGCTCGGAGTCCTCGTGCTCCTCGTCGACCCCGACCGCTTCGCCAGGACGGTGAGCGGTTTTTCCCAGGACGAGGGCATAGCCGTTTCAAAGAAGACGGACTACAGCCTCCTCCTGGACGGGACAGGGAGGATACTCGCCTCCGTCGATCCGGCCCTCGCGCTCATGAGCGCGCGTGAAGCCGTGCCCGGATTCGAAAAGCGCATGGAAGGGCGCCTGCCCATGCCCGAGCCCGGGCGCTACATGAGTTCATCCTTCTGGGTCGTGTACAATCCGGTCCAGAACAGAGACTGGACCCTCCTATCCATCCTCCCCATCGGGAGGAAACCCTTCGGACCGGGCCTTCGCCTCATCCTCGTCGTCGCGCTCGCCTTCTGCTTTCTCGTCGTATACCGGTTCGCGAGATCCTCTTCCGAAAAGAAAACACCTGCGGCGAAGGAACTTGTTCTCCCAACGTGGTGGGATGCCCTGAGTCCGAAGGAGGCCTCCGTCCTCCTCTTCCTCCTCACCGGGAAGGGCAACAAGGAGATAGCCTCCCTCATGGGCCTGCGGGAACAGACGGTGAAAAACTACCTCCATGCCGCCTATGGGCGCATCGGGGCTCAAGACAGAGTCTCTGCCATAGTAATCCTGCGGGATGCGGGCTTCGATCTGGATTCCTTGCGCCGCTACGCCCATGACCACCCGGATTTTCCCGTCGATCCTCGTATTTTCGGATGAATAGGGCCTGAAAGTACCAAAGTACTCGTTGCGCGGGCGAAAAAAGCGCCTGAACATAGCCTATCACCCGCAAGGAGGATCGAATGAAACGCGCTTTGCTCATGCTCATGGCCCTGCTCACCCTCGGGATCATCCCAGCCTTCGCCCAGGGCAAGGAAAAGCTCATGGTATACACATCCATGAAAGAAGTACTCATAGGCGAGCTCAGGGACGCCTTCGTAAAAAAGCATCCCAATATCCAGTTCGACTACTACTCCGCCGGAGCCGGCAAGATCATGGCCAAGATCGCTGCCGAGCGGCAGTCGGGCAAGCTCGTCGTAGATGTCCTCTGGACGAGCGAAGTTCCCGATTTCTACGCCCTCAAGAAGGAGGGTGTCCTGCAGCAATACAAGTCCCCCGAAGCCCAGTATGTGGTGAGCCCCCTCGTCGATCCCGATTACGAGTTCACCCCCGCTCGCTTGGGAACCTTGGGAGTCACGTACAACACCAACAAGATCAAAACCCCGCCCACTCAGTGGTCCGATCTCTTCGGTCCCGCATGGAAGAACAATTTCGCCATCGCCAACCCGGCCCTTTCGGGCACGGCCATGGTTTCGGTAGGAATGATGGCTGAAAACCTGGGATGGGACTTCTTCACCAAGCTCCGCGCCAACGGCGGCAAGCTCGGCCAGGGCTCCGGCCAGGTAGTGGACGACACTGCCGCGGGCGACCTCGTGGGCTGCATCGGCGTTGACTACATCACTATAGACAAGATCAAGCTCGGCGCCCCCCTGGGCTTCGCCTATCCCAAGGAGATGCTGGTTGTTCCCAGCCCCGTTGCCATCTTCAAGGGCACTCCCAACCTCTCGGCCGCTCAGAAGTTCGTCGACTTCCTCCTCTCCAAGGAAGGTCAGACCATCATTGCGAACAACTACACTCTGCCCATTCGAAGGGACGTCCCCATCGCCCAGGGCGTGGGCCTCGTGTCTCCGGAAGAGGCCGTGAAGCGTGCGATGAAGATCGACTACCTCAAGCTCATGGTAGAAAAGCAGGCCACGATCGACAAGTTCACCGAGATCATGCAGAAGAAATAGGCGCTCGATGCCGCGCCTCGGGCGAGGCGGCGCACATCCGGCCGCCTCGCT
>DATCUA010000312.1:0-1795 GCA_036567645.1 Rectinemataceae bacterium
ATGCGGATATGGGCAGGGCGCGGCCCCCTGTCTCGTGGCAGGCTCTCTGTCAGCTCCTTCAAGGCCTTCGCGGACGGGGCCTTGGGATCGCGCGGCGCCTTCCTGCTCGAGCCCTACGAGGACGATCCGGCCAGCAAGGGCCTTTTCACCCTGGACCCTGCCGAATTCGAGAGACTTTGCGCCTTCGCCCTCCGCGAGGGCTTCCAAGTGAACACCCATGCCATCGGGGACGCCGCCCTGCGCTTCGTGCTCGATACCTACGAAAAGTACATCGAGCCCGGAAAGGATCTGCGCTGGAGGGTGGAGCATGCCCAGATAGTAGAAAACCAAGACCTGCCGCGGTTCGGCCGTCTTGGGATCATCCCATCCATTCAGACCAGCCATGCCACATCGGACATGGGATGGACGGAATCCAGACTTGGCTCCTGGCGCATGGGCAGGGTCCATCGCTACCGTGAACTCCTGGAGCAGAATGGCTGGATTCCCAACGGAAGCGACTTCCCCATAGAGAAGATAGACCCCTTGAGAGGCTTCCGCTCCGCCGTCTTCGGCAAGGACGACTCCCGGATGCCTGAAGGAGGCTACCTGCCCAGCCAGAGGCTGACCAGGATCCAGGCCCTCAAGGCCATGACCATCTGGGCGGCCCGAGCCAACTTCGAGGAAGGCCAGAGGGGGAGCCTGGAGCCGGGGAAGCGAGCCGATTGCACCATTCTCGATACCGACCTCCTCGATTCCGACGAGGAGAGTCTATGGAAAGTCCGCCTCGAGGCGACGATAATCGAAGGCCTTGCCCAGTCTTTTCACACTCATTGAATATATCCTATATCCATAAATAATTCTTGACATCTAAAAATAGCCGTCCTACGATTGCTCATCCGATGATGAGTGACTCGGATCCATAGGAGGCGCAGATGAACAAATTTGGAAAGGCGGTCGCGTTTCTAGTCCTCGGCTTCGTCCTCGCGGGACTCGTCTCCGCCCAGGTTGGGCCGGCGAGCATGAAGGGCGGAACCTACACCTGGGTGGCGGGCGGCATGGGCGGCGGCTGGTACACGGTAGCAGGCGGTTTCGCAAAGCTGGTGAACGAAAAGGAGCCCCGCATAACGATCAAGGTGATCCCCGGAGGGGGGGTAGCCAACCCAATAGCGCTCAACCAGGGCGATGCGGATTTGGCATGGGGCGTTGGCTATGTCGATAAAGCTGCCTATAATGGCACTGCGCCCATCTATGACAAAGCCTATAAAAACATAATGGCGTTCGCCGGAACCCTGGCTGTGGATTATTATCACTTCCTTGCCGCGAAAGACCAGGGTGTAACCACGCTGGACGAGTTTGTTGCAAAGGTCAAGCGAGGGGAGAAAGTCAAGGTTGCAGCCCCGATGACTGGCACTTCGGAATATGTGATGACATCCTTCGTTCTTCAGTATTACGGCCTTTCGTACGACAAGATCAAGCAAGCTGGTGGAACGGTGATCCAGGCCATCTACGGCGATATGCCCAGTCTTTTCAAGGATAGGCATGTCGACTACGCATTCACCTGCGTCGGGCTTCCCGCGGCCATCATCACCGAAATGGCGATGGGGAGACCGGCTACCTTGATGGCGCTTTCGGATGAGATCATCAACCACTGCGCGACTACCTATGGAACGGTAGCCCTGAGTTCCGGCCTCGCGAAAGTGCCCGGCGGCACCTATTCAGGCATGCCCAACGATATCCAAACACTCTGCCATTCGACGGAGATGCTCGTCAGTCCCAAGATGCCCGAAGATGTCGTCTACGTGCTCACCAAGATTCT
>DATCUA010000313.1:0-11033 GCA_036567645.1 Rectinemataceae bacterium
GCAGCGGCCAGGGCGTCGGCCGAATGGTCGGGGCTGGGAATGGAATCCAGGCCCAAGAGGATTCTGACCATCTCCTGGACCGAGGCCTTATCTGCCCGCGCCGAACCTGTCACGGCTTTCTTTATCGCATTGGGACTGAACTCGGCCAAGGGAACGCCTGCGTGGGCGAAAGCCAACTTGATCACCCCTCTCGCCTCCGCCACGGGGAGGGCTGAACTGACGTTCCTGAAGAAATAGAGCTCCTCCATCCCTCCCGCGCGAGGCGAGTAGAGCTCGATGAGTCGGGTTATGGAATCGAAAATCGTCTTGAGACGCAGGGCTGAGGGAGTGTTAGAAGCTGTTGTGATGCATCCGTGGGCGAGATGGAAATACTGGCCGTTGCGGAAGACCAGTACCCCATAGCCCACGGAAGCCAATCCCGGGTCTATGCCCATGACGACCGCGCCCGGCTTTTCCGCCGGAATTTCCGATCGGAGCGGATCCGACAGACTGCGGGCGGCCCGGATCATGGCTCATTCTTCGCTTTCGGGTAGCTCTACGTTATGGTAGACGTTCTGTACGTCCTCATTCTCCTCGAGTTTGTCGATGAGCTTCTGGATCTTGGCGGCCGTATCGGCGTCGGGGGCGACCCAGGTTTCGGGAATCATCGAGATCTCGGCTCCCAGGGTTTCGAACTTCTTGGCGTTCATCGCCTCGAGAACGGACTCGAAGGAGTTGGGGTCCGTGTATACGATGATACTTCCGCCCTCGTTGACCACGTCATCGGCCCCGGCCTCCAGAGCCGCCTCCATGATCTGGTCTTCCGTGTACACCTCCCCATCGTAGGACAGGACGCCCTTGCGCTTGAAAAGGTAGGAGACGGAGCCGGTGGAACCGAGGTTGGCTCCTGAGCGCGTCAGGATGTTGCGTATTTCTGCAGCGGCCCTGTTCTTGTTGTCTGTGAGGACCTCGATCAGGAGAGCGCCGCCGCCAGGAGCGTAGGCTTCGTAATTCAGCTCCTCGTAGGTGGATCCTTCCAGTTCTCCCGTGCCCTTCTTAATGGCGCGATCTACGTTGTCCTTGGGCATGTTCGCCGCCCTCGCCTTGAGGATGGCCGTGCGGAGCCTGGGGTTGCCGTCCGGATCCCCCCCGCCCATGCGCGCCGCGATGGAGATTTCCTTGATGAGCTTTGTGAACATCTGGCCGCGCTTGGCGTCGGCCGCTCCCTTCTTGTGCTTTATGGTCGCCCATTTACTGTGACCGGACATACTGGCTCCTTATAGGAAAACAAATGACGGAAAACATTAGCACAGCGCTCCAAACGCTGTCAACTACGGCAGTTTCGCGCAAGCGAGTGGGTATCTTCGCTTCCCCGTCTTGACTAGGCCTTGAGCCTGACTATGGTCTTGCCGTACCCCCCTTCTTCGGGTCGGGCGAAATGGAACTCGGCCACGGCTGGGTTGGACTTCAGGTAGCTGTGTATGCCCGGGCCGAGCACCCCCTCCCCCGTGCCGTGGATCAGCGAGAAAAGGCTCAGACCCGAGAGACTCGCCGCGTCTATCTGCTTTTCGACGGCCTCCAGGGCTTGGACGAGCCTCATGCCGCGCAGATCGAGCTCGAAGCTCGCTCTGGGCCTCCCTTCCCCCGCCGAAGCCAACTCGATGTCCACGTCCATCCTCGGACCCGGGGCCGAGGGAGCGAGCCTGAGTTCGGATTCCTTGGCCTGGAGGCGGAGCGATCCAACTTCGACAATCCACCTGTTCTTGCCAATCTTTCTCACCAGCCGAGCCGAGGCCGAGCCGGTTCCGTAGAGCACCGGAGCTCCTTCTTCGAATGTGCCCTGGTACCTATCCTCGTCTCGAGGCCGCCGCGCCTTGTCATCCGATTCTTCTTCAATTTCTCCCTCGATGCGCGCGATTTCCGCTTCTTGGTTGCGGGTAGCTTCCTCGAGCGAAACTATGAAACCTCTCGCCGCCGTGGCGTCGGCTCTGGATCCCGATTCCCTCAGTTCCTTGACGAGGTTCTCCAGAGTCTTCCTGCTCTCGGAGAGGAGCTTTTCGAGGGAGGAAACGCCTTTCTTCCTCAGCTCTAGCTCGCGCTGCTTGATGCGCAAGGAGGCGAGATCTGCCTTCCTCTGATCCTCGGCCGCTTCCTTAAGCCGCCTCGCTCGCTCCCGTTCCATCTTCTCGAGTTCCCTGTGCTTTTCGGAGAGGCTTCGAATCAGCTCTCCCACATCGCTCCTCTCCTCGTCCAGATATCGACGCGCCCTGTCGACGATGCGGGGATCCAAGCCCGTCTGGCCCGCTATCTCGAGCGCCCTCGATTCGCCTGGAACCCCCATGACTATCCTGTAGGTGGGAGAGAGCTTCGTGGAATCGAACTCCATACAGGCATTGAGGCAGCCGGGCTTTGTGTAGCCGTAATTTTTGAGGATGCCATGGTGGGTCGTAGCTATGGTCAGGCTGCCAGCTTCGATGAAGTGGTCGAGCAGCCCCATTGCTATGGCGCAACCCTCTTCGGGATCGGTGCCCGCGCCCAGCTCGTCCAGGAGGACCAGGCTGCGCCTTCCAGCCCTGCGAACGATGTCCGCTATCACGCCCATGTGCCCGGAAAAGGTCGAAAGCGATTGGTCAATGGACTGCTCGTCGCCTATGTCGGCGAGGACGGCGTCGAAGACGGGCAACTTGGTACCCGGGGCGGCGGGGAGGCCCAGGCAGAGCTGGTGCATGAGGGAAAAAAGGCCTATGGTCTTGAGGGTCACCGTCTTTCCGCCCGTATTGGGGCCGGTGACAATGAGGGTTCGAGTCTCGTCGGGAAGGGCGACATCTATAGGCACGGCCTTTTTTCCCAAAAGGGGGTGTCGCGCCCTCCAGAGAACCAGCCCCGAGGAGCAGGTTTCGGCCAAAACCGTTTCTTCCCTCCGGCACTGCCTCGCCCTGGCGAGCAGAGGATCCAGGAAAGCGAGGACTCGGCGAGATGCCGCGAGCTCAGCCGAATGCGCCCTCAAGGCCTGGCTCGTCTCTTTGAGGATGCGTGCTGTCTCTGCCGCCAGGCGGGCGGAGAGCTGGACGATCTCGTTGTTCTTCTCCACCAGGGCTGTCGGCTCGATGAAGATTGTCTGCCCTGTCGACGAGACTTCGTGGACGATGCCCTTGACCCTGCCCTTGAAGTTGGCCCTGACCGCGAGGACGGTTCGCCCGTCGCGCAGGGCAGGCTCGGTTGACTGGAGCGCCGGCCTCAGCTCGGGATCCGCGCCATAGGAAGAGGCGAGGTTCAGAAGCTCCTTGTTCGCCTTGGCAATCGCCTGCCTCAGCCTGCGGATTTCGGGCAGCTCTTTGAGCTGGCCATCATGCTCAAGGATGGAGAATACGATTTTGTATACATCATTAAGCTTTGGAGCTGCGGCAATGAGGGCAGAAGCTGACATGGACTCCCAGGGAGGAGCCTCGGTATCAGCGTCCTCGGGAATGGATGCAAGCCTTTCGGATGTGGGGGCTGAGGCCAGACCATGGGCAGGATCAGGGTTAGCCGAAGGGAAATCGATGCTTCGAAGCGCCTTCAGGATGGTATCGAAGGACCTCGCCCACGTTCCTATGGCATAGAAATCTTCTATTTCGAGTACGGCGCCCTCGACTCTGAGCTTTTTGAAGCCCGACTCTATATCGGGAAAGGGAGGAGCGGGCAGGTCTTCAGTCTCCATTTTCCGCAGTACTGCCTTGAGATCGGATTCGCGAGCCGCGAGAAGGGTAACGTCAGCGGTGGGCAAGGAGCGTAGAAAGGTTCCCCTGCCCTCGGCCGACATGCAATAGTCGGCGGCTGCGGCCCGTATCCGCTCGAAGTCCAGAAGAGCGAAGCTATGCTCGTGTTCAATGGAAGAAATCATCCTCAGCACTCCTCGCCTTCGTCGTAGGGATCCAGGGGAAAGCCGGGGCGCTTCCTGCCTGGAATCGTGGCTCTCTGGAGCCTTCCCGGATCCCTCGTGCCGCTCCGGAGCCATTTCCTGGGAGCCTCGATCTCCTCGCGTATCCTCACGTAGCTTTCGTAGCGATCGGGATGGATCTTGCCCTCGGAGACGGCGCGCCACACGGCGCAGCCTTCTTCTTCCGTGTGGGTGCACCTTCCTCCGTACTCGCACTCAACCCCCGGGAGGGCGAATTCGGGAAAGCCCAGGATCAGGTCGGCCGGATCTAGGCTCTTGAGGGAGAGCCTGCGGAAGCCTGGGGTGTCAATCACCATCCTGCCAGGCTCGGCTACGACCGCCTCGGCCATGGTAGTGGTGTGCCTGCCCCGCTCGTACTTCAGCGATATCTCCTGGGTCTTCCGATCGAGGCCGGGGAAGAGGGCGTTGAGCAGGCTCGTCTTGCCCGCCCCGGATTGCCCCGCCAGGACGCTCGTGCCGGAAGAGAGGAGACAGGCCAGTTCGGCCAGCCCCATTTTTTCGAAGACCGATGTGCGTACGAGGCCATACCCGAGGGATGCGTACTCCCTCAACCTCGTTTCGGCTTCCTCGTCGAGGCCGAGATCCATCTTGTTGATGACGATGACGAAGGGCACTTCGGCTTTGGCTGCGAGCACGGCCAGCCTGTCCACGAACCGTGGGCGGAAGGGGGGAAGCCGACACGAGGCCACGCAGACAACCCTGTCCACATTGGCAGCAATAGCCTGATCCGCCCTCCCCTTCTCGTTGTACCTGCCAAAGCTGTTGCGCCTCGGCTCGAGAGCGGTGATCAGGCCCCTGCCGTTTTCCGTGGGCACCACCTGGACGAAGTCGCCGGCCGCCAGGCTGTTGTAGCTACCGCGCAGGCTCTTGATGCGCTTGCCCTTGATGGCGCACAAGCGCTCCGCCCCATCCTCGCAGAGCACGCGGGAGAGATTGTTGGCCGAGGAAATCACCCTGCCTAGCACGATAATCCGCAACCGGGCATCAGAGCGCCTCGGGGCCCGAGAGGCCGAATCGTTCGGCCCAGGCTGTGTATGCTGGATCGGCGGGGCCTTCCGAGGTGAGAAAGAACCTGCCGGAATGGGGAGACGAACACGTGGCTCTCGCGACCAGAGGCGCGGAATCTGCGGAGCAGAGGGAGTGTAGGCGATTGGCCACCCCCTCCAGAGAATCTACGATTTCAACTTCCCAAGCACCAGCGGTCTCGCAGGCGGAGGAAAAATCGGGCTCGAGATGGAGGAAGTGGGTACAGGCGAGGACTATCCTGTCCACCCCCGCTTCTAGGAGTGGAAGCAGGTAGGGCATTACCGCCGTGCGCCGCTCTGATGCCGTCGAACCGAGGAAGGACCGTTCGACGAAGCTCACGAGCGGTTGGGCAGGCAGCTTGATTACTTCGACATCCGAGGCGTAGCGGGCTATGAGGTCGTCGAGGTAGGGATCGGCTACCGTGCGCTCGGTCGCCAAGACGGCTATCCTGCCCGACTTGGTCGAGGCGGCTGCTGGCTTGATGGCAGGCACAGTCCCAACGATCTCCAAGTCCGGATTGGCTTTCCTCAGGGCAGAAAGCCCCGCCTGGCTAGCCGTGTTGCAGGCAATGACAAGAACCCTCGGGTGGAGCCTGGCCCTCAGGCGCCGCGTCCTGTCCAAGAGAATGTCCTCGATTTGCGAGGGCTTCTTAGTGCCGTAGGGAAAGCCTGCGTCGTCGGCTATATAGTGGAGCTCCCTCCCCGGAAGGAGGCGCCTCGAGCGCTCCAGGTACGGCAAGCCGCCAACGCCGGAGTCCAGGAAGACGATGGAGCCTTCCATGGGGGCAGAAATCATCAGGTGCGACCGAAGAGGGAATCGAAGGCGCTCTTCGCCGCCTTGGCCTTGTCCTGGCCCTTTGAATCGCCCTCTCCCTTGAGCCCGAAGCGGGGGTCTGTGGCGAACCAGTCGCAATAGTTGCGCTTTTCCTTGTCGAAAACCGGGCTGTCGATGTTCTCCCTGCAACCCCACCTGGCTTCCGGAGCGTGGAAAGAACACATGAGGCAGACATGGAGATCCCTGCCGCAGGCGGGACAGGACTCGTTGAAGCCGATGCGCCGGTCGAGCGGCACGGCTTCTCCGCAACGATAGCACATGTGTCTATTCTAGCTCCGGCGGGGCGGCGCTTTCAAGCACGGGAATAGGGATGGCCCATCCTTGCCCGGAGCCCTGCTTTGGTGTAGCCTCGAGATATGTACACGGTCCGCCCCTGCGAGATACCGGGCTGCGTCTCTCCGGTTTTTGCCGATACCAGCCGCTGCATCGTGCACTGCTCCGATCCAGTCCTCGCCCAGTCCGAGCTGACGGCTAGAATCAGGGCAGAAGGCTCAGCCCTCAGCCTCGACTTCCAGGGAATGGAACTCGCCCAGCTGGACTTCTCGAGGCTCCGCTTCGTAGGCTGCCGCTTCAGGAGATCGAGGCTGGAGCGCATACTCTTCACCGGAGCTTCATTCAGGCTCTGCTTTTTCGACGGGGCGTCTCTCGATTCCTGCGATTTCTCCGGAGTGGATATGGATTTCTGTTCCTTCGGGGACGCTGACATCATGGACTGCAGCTTTGAAAACTCGGAATTGATCCATGTCAGCTTCGACGGATCGAGGATACGCGAATCCACCTTCAGCTCCTCGAACCTCTACGACTCCCGCTTCATCCTCAGCTCGCTGTGGGCTTGCAGGTTCGACGATTGCGACTTCAAGCGCGTCTATTACCTCCCGGCGAAGGAAGATGAGGTGAGCCTCAAGGGCACGAACATCCATGAAGCCGTGCGGGATATGGAGCACATCTACTCATGAAGGTATACCAGCACTACTCGATCTATGGCTTTTCGAACGGATACGTCCTGGGTAACGACGAATCCGGCCTCGCCCTCGTGGTGGATCCCGCCGAAGTCACTCCCATCATGATAGAACAGCTGGAAACGAAGGGGTACCGGCTCAAGGCCGTGCTCATTACCCACAACCACCTCCACCATGTGAGGGGCCTCAAAACCTTGATGAGGATTTACAGCCCCACCGTCTACGCGTCGAACGCGCGAATATTCGACACACCTTGCAGGAAGGTGAGGGATGGGGAAATCTTCCAGGAAGCCGGCTTTGCCATTGAAGCCATCGCCCTGCCTGGGCACTCGCAGGATTCCATAGTCTACTCGCTCGAATCCTGCCTTTTTACCGGCGACTCCCTCCATGCAGGCGTCATAGGGAAGACGACGAGCGCTTTCAACGCCCAGGCCCTCGCCGAGCGGATACGATCCAAGCTTCTCCCCCTGGGAGACGACACCCTCATTTTCCCCGGCCACGGCCCTCCCACTACCTTGGGGACCGAGAGACGATTCAACCTCGGCCTCCAGGAAGGCTTTTCCAAGCGGCAGGCTCCCCTTTACGACTTCTTCGTCTAGAACTCCTCAGGTTCCTTCGGCCATTTCAAGGGCAGCCGACATGCTGACGTAGGCTCTGATCTTCGTTCCCCAATGCCCATGCACCAGAACGAGATGGTTGCCCAGAGGGCGCTCGAGGAGGCTGGATACGGCCTTGGCGCCTATCTCGACGCGGGCCTGGGTTCTACAGAGCCCCTCCTCGGGTTTCTGGGCTTTGAGCAGTCCCTCGGCGAACCAGACCTTTTCGAGCCTCGCGCCCCCGATCCGCACGATAGTCACTTCTCCCTCCCTCACCGCTCCCGCTATGGCTACGCCGAGGCCCGACTCGAAATGGGAGCGCACTCCATACGAGCTTGTCAGGCTCAAGGGGATGGTGCAATGGGCGAGAAGGAGGGAACCAGAATCACCCACTATCCTGAAATCGGCCGGATTGGCCATCCACCCTGTCTTCCCAGTCAGGAGTCTCATCCACCTCAGGGCGAGCACAGAGGGGATGTCTCCTTCGCAGCCACTGTCCACGCCCTCGTCCGAGAGGCGGGAGAGGGCATAGCAGCCCGTTGCCGACTTCCCAGTCACGAGATCGAAGCAGCGCAGGCTGAGGGCGTCCAAGTTGCGTTCCTGCGCCATGGATTTGAGTCGGGCGTAGATCGCCGTCGAAGCCGCCATGTCGTCAGCGTCCGGCTCCACGCAGGAGGATGCCCTGGAGATGAAGCCGGGATCGTTCTGCCCGTCAGAGGCCATAAAGAGCTCGTCCATGCCGAGCTCCACGAGGCGTGCGCCCCAGCTTCCGGTCATCGCCTCGGCGCCTTGGTTCGAAGCCACGAGCCAATCGGAAGGCTTGCCGACTGCTCCGATGCGGCTTCTCGCCATACGGTCCATCGCATCGGCCAGTTCCAGCTTGGATGCGAGCGATTCGGCCCCCTTCCTGTCCTCGGGTCCCGAAAGGAAGACCAGGGAGCACTTCCTCCCCTCTTGCCCCAGCCTCGCCGATATCTCGAGGCACGCAGCGAGAGAGTTGTGCCGCGGATGGGCGACGAGGATGAGGGGAAACAGGGAGCGCTCTTTCGCTCCGATCTTCTCGAGGATGATCCGCTCGGTGCCCCCGGTTAGCACGAAAAAGCATCTCGGGCCAGGGCCTCGCTCGCCCTCGGCCAGCTCGAAAGCCCCGATTGATCCCAGGAGGGGCCTATAGGCTCCGAGTATCCCCTCCACGGACGCCCTATCGTGCATGATCGAGGCGGCAGCCTCGTATCCGTAGGCGCCTTTCTTTTCTGGCTTCTCCATTCCATCGACTCCTTTTCACCAGACTCTTTCCGCTGCAAATGGACACTCTTCCGATACTAAAGCCTCCTGGGCCTCGATGAGGGCGAGTTCCCTCCCCCCTCTCGCCTCAGTGGCCTTTAGAACCTCGTGGACGGCGCAGAGGCATCGCTCGAAGGCTGGCACAGGTTGCCTCGATTTCAGATATGCCCCGAGGAATATGGCGGAAACCAGGTCTCCCGCTCCATGGGGCTCTATGTCGAAGCCGAATCGAGGAGTCCTCAGCATCCATGCCCCCTCTTCCGTGGCGAGAAGGGAGTCTATCCTGTCTTCGGGGGGATCCAGAGCTTCCAGGCTGGTGATGAGGAGGATGCGCGGACCGGTTGAGAGGATTGCCGAGCAAGCGGACTTCAGCTCTGCTAAGGAGCCTATCCTCATGCCAGAGAGAATTTCGGCTTCGAACTGGTTCGGCTTTACGATTGTGGCATGGCTCATGGCCCGCACGAAGAACGAAGGTATCTCGGGCCGTACGTAGAGGCCCCTCTCCCTATCCCCCATCACGGGATCGCAGAAATAGAGTACGCTTGGATCTTCCTTCCTGAGATCGGAGAGCATGTCGAGGATGGCCTGGCCTGTCTCGGGAGAGCCCAGGTAGCCCGAGAGGACAGCGTGGCAACCCGATACTGTCCCCGAGGCCAGAAGGCCTGACCAGAGCTCCCGTATATGGGATGCCGGGAAAATCATGCCTCTGGATTGCCCGTAACCGGTATGGGTAGAAAGCTGCACGGTGTTCAAGGGTAGCACTTCGATACCCATGCGCTCGAGAGGAAACACAGCCGCCCTGTTGCCTACATGGCCGAAGACGACATGAGACTGCACGGATAGAACCTTCACCATTTCGCCTCCGCCGACTTTCGCGGTTGCGTCTCGCGCATCGGGAGGATAGAATCTTCCAATTCTGAAAGGGCATCGACGAGGATAAGGTTCAGGATGTCCAGCCCCCTGTCGTCAAGCCGCAGGAAGTTCTCATCGGCGATAAAACACCGGGAATGCTTCTGAACTGTCTTGGAGATAAGTAGAGCCGGGTCGGATCCGAACCTCCGCTCGAACACCCTCCTGTCCACCCCGAGGGCAGTACGCAAACCCATCATCAGGCATTCGAAAGCCGATTCGGAAGGCGAAATCTCAGTAATCATAAGCCCATCGTCAGGGTCGCGGATCCATGAGCCGAGGTCTCTATTCTCCTCCAGCCTCCGCGCTTGAGGCGTGGAGGGGGAACTCAAGGTAGAGACTGCGCCCGAACCCATGCCGAGGTAGGAACCCATGCGCCAGTAAACACGGTTATGCCTGCACTCCGAACCAGGCAGGGCGAAATTGGATACCTCGTAGCGCCTGAAGCCGCGTCTCGCCAGATACGCCTCGGCCTCTTTCCTCTCTTCATACGCTTCGTCAGGATCGGCGGGCTCGAGCCGCCCCGAGGCCAGCGCCCTTTCCATACCCGTGCCCTTTTCGACTACGAGATCGTACAGAGATATATGCTTAGCACCCGCATCGAGCGCGGCGCCTATGCCTCCGACGAGGGCTCGCCGGCGCCCTGCCGTGCGCCCGGGCAAGGAGGGAATGGCGGACATGAGATCCACCGAGAGATCGAGGCCCGATGTTGCAGCCATGCCGAGGGCCTTGGAGTTGGATTCAGGCGTGGCCAGTCTACCGAGGGCAAGAAGCTCCTCCCGATCCATGCTCTGGATGCCGATGCTCAGGCGCGTGACTCCCGCCTTTCGTGCCGCTTCTATCTTGGCCTGGCTCAGGGACTCGGGATTGGCTTCGATGGTCCACTCCAATCCGGAAGCGCCGAAGCGATCCGCTATCCCGCGCAAAAGCCTGGAAAAGTCTTTGTCGAGGAGGGCTGTTGGCGTCCCTCCTCCTATGTAGATCGTGTCCAAGTTCCCAGCTAGCATGCTCGAAACGGATTCCAGCCTGCGCAAGAGCATGTCGACGTATTCGCCATCCTTCCCCGCCATAGCCCCGAGGCGATCCGCGCCGAGCCCGAAGCTGTGGAAATCGCAGTAGGAACAGCGCGATAGACAGAACGGCACATGGATATAGAGGGCTCGCGGAGAAGCGCCGCCAGCTGCCGCGGCTTCGAGGATGGAAACGAGACTCATAGGAGTCTCGCGCTCTTCAGCGGCCAGTAGAGGGCGAGAAGCCTTCCGGCGATCCGGGATCTCGGCAGGGGGCCGAAGAGGGGCGAACCATCCAGAACTGAACGGTCGTCGCAGGCGACGAAATACTCGTCGTCGCCGAGCTCCACGACTTCGCCGCCCGAGTCCGCAAAAAGGCGGGACGAGCGGCCCGATGTTCCGGAAACCGAGTACTCTCTCCTGGAAAGTGCGTATTCGGACGAAAAGGATACCGATCCGGCAGGCTTCACCTCGTACGTGAAGCCGTCGCTCCTCA
>DATCUA010000314.1:0-12215 GCA_036567645.1 Rectinemataceae bacterium
GAAGACGGCCATAGGAGCTCCGAGCCCCCAGTAGAGGGCCACGATACCGGCAGGACTCGTCAGGCCCAGATCCGATGCCAGGACGGCGAGGGGCACCATGATGATCTGGAAGGGAATCACCAGGGCGAAGGCGAAAAGCGCGTATATGAGCCAGGCATAGCGCTTTTCCGTCCTCGCGAGCATCCAGGCGGCCATCGATGAGCTCAAGATTATGCCGCCCACGCCGAAGGCGGTTATGAGGAAGGTTGTGGCCGCTACCCGCGGGAACTCCATCACCCTCCAGGCCTTGGCGAAATTCGCCAGGTAGAGGGATGCGGGCGGGGCGAGGGGCTTGAGAATGATGTCGGCGTCGGGCTTGAGGGCCGAGAGGAGGACGAAGAGGGCCGGATAGATGAAAAGAAAGGCGAAAACGAGCATGAGGGCTTCGAGCAGGTGCACGGCCTTGAACCTGTACCTCATAGCTGGACCTCCTTGCGCTTCATGAAGTAGAGCTGGAGGCCCGTTATGAGGAGTATGGCGACGAAGAGCAGGGTGGCTTTGGCCGTTGCCAGGCCTGCCAGCTTGCGCGCGAAGGCGTCGAAGAAGATATCCATGACAAAGGGCACGGTGCCCACGGCGTAGCCCGAAGGTCCCACCATGGCGTACACGAGGTCGAAACATTTCAGGGCGTTGGCTATGGACAGGAATACGCAAACGGTGAAGGCCGGCGCCAATAGGGGCAGGGTGACGTGTCTCAGGCGATCCCATGGGCTGGCCCCGTCTATCACCGCCGCTTCCAGAACCTCTTGGGGAATGTTCTGCAGGCCGGCAAGGTACACTACCATGAAGTACCCCGAAGCCTGCCAGACCGACACCAGCACGAGGAGCCAGGGAGCCTTGGCCGAGTCGCTCATCCAAGTCTGTATTCCGGTGATCCTGGGCAGGAGGTGGAAAAAGATAAAAGACCAGATCAGGGCCACCACGATCATCGACAATACATTGGGAAGGAAGAAGACCGACCTCAGGACGTTCTTGGTCTTCAGCTTCCTGTCCAAGGCCATGGCTAGCCAGAAAGCTAAGAGATTGGCGAATACCACGTTGCCCAAGGCGAAGAAAAGGGTGAAGCCCACTACTCCGAGGTCGAGCTTCTTCGCCTTCCATGTCGAACCCAGGAGGCTCTTGAACTCCCCGATTTCGTAGATCGCCTGGGCGGCCTTGCTCGCCACATCCTCGTCTTCCGCCTCGAGGCTGTTCGAAGATACGAATGAAGCCAGGGCGGCGTCGCGCGCTTGTCCATCCTGTGCCAGGCCGGCCTTCTTGAGCGCCGTGACGAAACCATCCACGGCCGAGCTCTCGAGCCTACCTTCTTCGAGAGCTTTAAGCGAATAGAGGGGGTCCACCGCCTCGAATTCGTCCCGCCCGGGAAGGAGCGTATACTCCGTCCCATCCGCGACATAGAAGGTCGCCGCCAGGGCGGCCGAATCGCCCTCGAGCTTGTCGAGGAAGTCCTTTCGGTAACTGCCTGCCTCCACGCTGGCGGGGAGGTCGGAATTGGGGTTGAAATAACGCTCTTCGTAGCGCCTCGGATAGAACCTCGCGTCCACCTCGCCTGAGAATATGGCTTTATAGTTGGCCAAGCCCACATCCCTATAGGAATCGGGACTATAGCCCGCTTTCCTGAGCACGCGCTCGAGCCTGTAGCGTTCGAGCCCTCCCAGGCCCTGTCGCGAATAGCGCCCCGAAGCGTCCAGGCTGTAGAGGGAGAGCACGAAATCCCTATCCGCCCCTGGGCCGAGGTGCGAGAGCACCTGGGTTTCGAACTCGTCTTTGTCCATGCTTATCGGGGTCTTGGGGGTGAGCCCGTCCCAGTTGGTGAAGGAAATGCGCAGGCCCTGGCCGAAGGGCAGGAGGAAGAAAAGCGCGTAGAGCACGAAGGCGGGCGCTACGAACGCGAGGAAGGCTATCCTCCGTGTGGATTTCTTCTGAACCATGCTCCCCTCCTAAAACAAACCGCCGGGAGCCTCGCGTCCCTCCGGCGGTTTTCCTTCGGCGCGGGGCCTGAAGGCCCATCCCTACTTCTTTACGCTAGCGGCCCATTGCTTGTCGATGTCCTTGATCACGTCTTCTGCTGTCTTCTTGTTGAACACGTATTGCTGGGCTCCGTTCTTGCAGGCGTCTTCGAACACGGCTGTCGGATAGGAGGCGAAGGCCCAGGGGTAGGCTCCGTTCTTGCCTACTCCGCCCATGAGGTCGACAAATGGCCCGCCCAGCCTGGATACGTCAGCTCCCTTGAAGGAGAGGGTGAGCTTGTAATCCTCCACCCAAATCTTCTGGGCTTGGGGCGTAGCCAGCCACTCGAGGAACTTGAGAGCCGCAGCCTTCTTCTCCGGCGATGATTGAGCGGAGACTCCGAAACAGGAATCCACATCGGCGTAGAACTTGTTCATCGCGGCGTCATTGAAGACGGGGAAGGGCACAAAGCCGCAGTTGAGCTTGGGATTGGTTCCAATGGCGGCTCCGTAGGACCAGAGTCCCTGGACCATCATGGCGGCCTTACCCTCCGCGAAGGCGGCTTGCTGCTCGTTCCAGTTCCACTCCTCGGCGTTCTTGTCCATGTTGGAGCGATAGAAGTCGATCACCGAAAAGAGCTTGTCGGTGTCCACAACCCCGTAGCTCGTCTTGCCTGCATTCATGTCTGCCACGAACTTGGCGGCCGTGATCTTCTTCTCCGCGAGAAGGTTCGTGTGCACCAGGGTTATGAAATGCCCCATGGACCAGTTCTCCTTGAGCAAGCCCGCGAAGGGGGTCATCCCGTTGGTGCGCAAGGTCCGGCACACCTTCTCGAGTTCGCGGTAGGTTGTCGGGGGCTGGAGGCCGTACTTGGCGAAGATGTCCTTGTTGTAGATGATTCCGATGCCGGCGAAATCCATGGGCAGTCCCCAGAGCTTGCCGTTCCAGGTGACGGCCGGCTTGGATGAGTCCACCACCTTGCCTAGGACCGGCTGTTTGCTCAGATCCACGAGGTAGCCCTTGGCCGCGTATTCGGCCACGCGGGAGTAGGACTGCATCTGCAGAATGTCGGGCAGCTTGCCCTGGGCGGCCCGGGCCGACATGGTGGCATCGGCGTCGTTCGGCACGATCAAGAGATCGATCTTGATGCCGGGATTCTCCTGCACGAACTGGGCCACGAGCTTCTTGAGCCCATCCTGGTTCTCTTGCTTGTAATAATAGAGCTCCAGGTTCTGGGCTTGGACAGCTCCGGCCAGGGCGGCCAGGATGGCGAGAATGACGAGAGCCTTTTTCATCAGTTTCCTCCTTTTCACGGATCGGCCACGCATGTAAACCGATTTACATACGAGTTTGCATGAGGCTTAACTCGTTGTCAAGGGTTATTCCGAAGAGGCTGGGTTGGCTCGCGACGGCTAGGAAAACCGAGACGGGCGAATTAGGCCGTTCAATCCGCTGTTTAGCCGTTGTAGGTCATCGTAAACGTAATGGTGTCCGTGTAGGTGCCGGGAGGGACGAAGGTCTCGCCCAGGGTGATCGTCATGAGCCGCTCCGCGAAGCCCGTATTGCCGGTAGCCGCCCAATTGCCAGTCTCCATGAGCTGGGGGCTGGTTGTGAGTGTCTTGACCGAGCCATTGTAGGAGAAGGTATAGGGAATGGTTTGTGTTCCCGTCTTCAATACGCCCGCGTTTGCGGATTGGGCGAAGAGGCTCCAGGATGTAGCGTTGCTCCTCACAATGGCTTTCGCCTGGAGGCTGGGATTGGTGGCGTTGGTTATATCACCGAAGGGCAGGGATTTGGTCGTGGCCCCGATAGAGAATCCTTCCGACGGGGCTACGAGGGCGAGATCGCATATCGCTGGATTGGATAGGCTCACCGTGACTGCTTTAGTCGCTCTCTGGTTTGCGCTGGAGATCGTGGTGCCTGTCAGGGTCGCGCTGTAGTAGTAGACGGTGATGGTGGAAGTGTAGGTACCCGCGGGCTTGAGGTAGCCCGGTTGGGGAATGACGATGAAATAGAGAGGTACGTTGGTCGCGCTTCCGTAGAAGGTAACGGAGAGGACGTTGTCCGTCGTCGGCCGTGGAGTATGGGTCCAGGCCCAGAGTTCGTTGCCCACGGTGCTGCTTATGAACTTGTGGATAGAGTAGGGGATTGTGTTTCCGTTATAGCTGAAAAAGCGCGATCCTGTATCTGGAACGAAGGCCCAGAAGCAGAACCGAGTCTTGGTCGAGCTATAGTTCACGTAGCCCGTGATGGGAATCTGGGTAGTTCCGTCCCAGTCATAGGTGCCAGAGGGAGATGAAGGCACGAAATTCCCGAAGGTATAGGTCTGGGAAAAGGCGCCTTGGGCGGCGGCCGCGCAGAAAGACAAAGCAAGGATCAAGGCGAGGCCTTTCGGATTCTTGGTACTCATGGGTCTCTCCTTTTCAAGTACCCCGGGGGAAGTCAATTTCCTGAGGAGTTCGTGCCCCGAGGCACGACTATGCCAAGCTCGACCACTCCCGTTTCGGTGTCCGTCACTTCTATCTCGGATGTGCCCACCGATTCGGGCCAATATATAGTGTACTTCCCCGGCGCGAGGTCATAGAGCTCGAAGGAACCGTCCAGGTCGGTGAAGGTCGAGGTGAGGTTGGTGCCGCTCAAGTCCACGAGATCCCCGGCTATATAATCATAGGGCTTGCCGTCGGCGGATTCCAGCTTGCCGCTCACCCTGTATCGCTTGAGACTTCCTGTCGAATAGACAATGGCCGACCTCAGACTGGGAACCAGAAGGGCGGCCTGGACGCTGGGTACTATGTCGGGCGGTGCTTCCGGCAACTCTATGTGAGCGGCTACGGGCTTGTAGGATGAGATGGGGACTATGACCGGTTTTCCCGCATCGCTCTGAACCGAACCGCCTCCGTCTATCTTGAAGTAGATTTTTTGACCTTCGAGGTCCTTGGCGGGGGCGAGGATGGCGAAGGAATCGTCGATCTGCCTCGTTATTGCGGCGTATCTGCCCGCGAAGGCCAGAGTGGTCGACGCCGAGGCGCTCAGGCTGCCGTAGGTTCCCGAAATCGGGTTCCCATAGTTGATCCTTCCGCTCAGCGAGAGATCGCCCCAGTCCAGCGACTTGCGAAGGCTAGCTCCGGCTGCGCTGCCCTCGCTCGAACCTATCATCAGATTGGTAGCGCTCAGATTGAGGTCGAGACCGCCGAGGATGTCCAGCTTGTCTAGGTAGCTTACCGTGTTGCTGGAGTCCCCCGACTGGATGAAGCTCCAGGATCTTCCGGCTTTGGACTGGGGGAGGATGAAGAGCATGAGGCTCAGGGTGAATGATGGATTTTCCCCTGCGGTCTTGCCCATGGTGCCCACTACGCTGAGACTGTTGCCCTGGCCGAGGCTCCGGTTGATCGAGGCGCTGGCGTTGATCGAAGAGGAAGGAGCCACGCCGCCCGTCTTCGAGTATGTCCCCGAGAGGCTGTAGGAGGATAGTCTGCTGAGCTTCCCTCCAAGTTGGAGGCCGAATCTCATATCCTCATCGCTTGTCCCGAGGGTTGCGCTGGGCATGGGGGCAACAAAGCCGGCTGATTTGTATTCCCCTGAGACTCCTATAGTCGGGAAATACTCCTTGCCTGGCAGGGAGAGCCTATATTGGAGGCTTGCCGCGAATGTCAGAGGCCGAACCCTGCCGTCCCAGGCTCCTACGAGGGCTCCCGCCCCGGTGAAGCCTCCCCAACCCGTGGCGAGCACGAAGTTCATCCCCGCCAGAGCCGATCGCAGGTCGGCCTGCGCCGTAAGGCCGGCAGTGAATCGGGGACTAAAGCCGTACCTGAAATATCCCGATACGAAGGGCTGGTCGTACTCCACCCGGCCCATTCCGGCTGAGAAGGCGTAGTCCGATGTCGTCTCTACGAGGAGGTTCATCTCCCGGGGAACCGTGGCTTGAATCCTTCGCTTGCGCCCAGCCTCGTCCTCTATCTCGATGACAAAGTCGTTCACCCCGTTCGAGAATGGGAGGTCGAGGATGCGGTAGTTCCCCGGATCGAGTGTGATCGTGCGGTAGATCATCTCGTTGATGATGAGGCGTACCGTAGACGGTGTCTCCACGGTGAACTCGGTGAAGAGCTCCAGGAAACCGGGCTTGACCCGATACTGGAGGATTTCCTCCTTCTTAAGCGTAAGGCCATAGAGCTCGGGTTGGGATTGGTAGGCTAGGCCGGGCGAGCTCACCTTGCCGAGGGCCATACGCCCCTTGATGCCCATGAAGTCGTGGATGATTCGTGCGTCGGCGAGTTCCGCGGATACTTTGTCGGACTCCAACTTTACCCGGCTCGAGACTTCCGCAACCCAACCCAGGAGGTTGAAGCTGCTTTCCGCCACCAGGTCGGCGGGGGTATCTATCTTGACCGAGCTTATCTTCATCTCGACATTCGCCCTGAAGTCGATATGGCCCGAGAAAGGGACGGGCTTAAGGATGGGCTTGATATTGGCGGCATAGCTGGGATTGACGTCTATGTCGAGATAGGGGCTGTATTTGGCGGGGACGCTGAGGTTGAGGACTATATGGGCCATGTCCCAATTCCATCCAAGTCCGACTACCTGCGCGTCGCTCTCCGAAACCCAATCGAGCTTAACGAAAACGACGTTGAAGATCGTGTCGTACACCTCGGGGCTCAGGAATGGATCCAGGAGCTCCCTCATCAGGGCTATCGGAAGGATGGGCTGATCTCCGAAGATGCCCACCTCCCTATCGCCCATGGACTGGCCGTTCACCGTGATAGTGATGAGGCTCAGCAAGTCGGGTTCGAGATCGGGCTCCAGTATCTGGGGCTGGGCATCGACCGGGGAGGTGGGGGCATTTTGGGCAAGGAGGGGAATGGACCCTCTAAGCAAGCCGAAGATGAAAAAGCAGAGGAGGAATACCCTCGTCCCCCGCCTCGCCTTCATTTCCGCATCAGGCGGATTCACTTTATTTATCATGCGAAAGACACTCGATCTACGTCATTCTATTTCGGCTTCGAAAGTGGCCGTGTAGTTTGCGCCCTCCACCGCTTGTTCCCAGGGGACGAAAAAGGAGCGGGAGCTCGAGGGGAGTATGTTCTGGCCCTCGAAGGCCGACATCGCCTCGCCGGAGAAGCTCAGGGGCATTGAAGAGGCTGTCTCCTGAACCTTCATGACCGCTTCCGAAAGCAGGGCGTGGCGAGTGCCGGAGTTCTTGAGCAGAACCTTCAAGCCCTTCACTCCGTCCTTGACGCCGCCGACCGCGCTTTCCACGACAAGCTTTGGAGCGACTTTCGGAGGCGTGACGTAGAGCGCGGCTATGTACCTGAACAAGACTTTCACCCCCGACGTCTCCTGCTTGGAAAAGTCGATGGGGATCTGCTCGGCGATGACTCTGTAGCAGAGTTCCCTACTCAGCGAAGGACTGCCCTTGTACTGGATTTTCACAGTCTGGAAAGAGTTGGGCTGTACGACGACGCGCGTCGGGAAGATGCTGAACTCCTTTCCTACCGGCTCGTTGGTCTCTTTTCCATCGATGTCCATGGATCGAGTCGCAACGCTCAAGACGACGGCTATGGTCTGGCTGGAATCGTTGGTAACCTTGAAACTCAACACGCTCTGGGCTCCCGAAGGAGCCATGGAAGCCGACATGGGCACAAAGGAAAAAGCGCCAACCGCTGCCGCCGCGGCCAGCATCAGAGCCATCAAGATCAAGAGCCGTTTTTTCATCGTTCCTCCGCATCTATCCGTACATGGAGTCCCATGCATGACTTGGGGGTCCCATGCATATTATCGTCAAGTCTACTATGGAATAACACTTGAAACAATCCGCTAGTTTCAAGCCCGTGGCCTTGTCAGGCTGCCGCTATGGTGACGGTGATCGTGTCTCGGTATGTGTCGGGAGATACGGGAGTTTTCAGGTTCCAGTAATTCTGGAACTCCACGGTGAGGCTATAGGCGGATCCTTCCGTAGTCGTCTTTCCCGACATCTCGATCACGTAGGGGGTGGTCAGGCTGATATTGGACGTGGTTCCGAACTTCAACGTGTAAGGATAGGAGTCCGCGTTGCCGGGAGTGATGCCCTTCATGGAGCCCGAATTCGTTGAGGTAACCGTGATCGTCCATTTGCCTGCCCGGTTGCTGAACACATTGATGTAGCCCAGTAAGGTGGAAGATGAATTGAAGACGTCCACGCTCGTCGTCGGAGTCATATTGGTGGTTATGGTGAGCATTTCGGGGACCACGCCTTGTATGATCGTGGAAACGGAGTTGGCCGCGAACGCTGAGGAGGCTAGCACCAGAAATGCGGCAAAGAAATACTTTTTCATAGTCCACTCCCTCTGGAAGCCGCAAACTTTTATTTACCATAGTATCCAGCATTATCCTCTAATATGTCAAGTTCGGAGACATGAATCGGAGGGCGAAAGGCCCGCCTTGACACCTAGGAGGGGCATCTGATATACAATTCATCCGTGTCGCGTCCGCGAGGACGCATGGTTGGGGCGGTTAGCTCAGTTGGTTAGAGCACCAGTATGACACGCTGGGGGTCGCAAGTTCGACTCTTGCACCGCCCATTTCCGGCCGCTGTAGCTCAGTTGGTAGAGCAATGGACTGAAAATCCATGTGTCATCAGTTCAATTCTGATCGGCGGCACGAGAGTGAAGAGGGGCTGTCCATGAGGCGGCCCCTCTTTTTTTGCTTCTGTTTTTTCCGAGCCTCGACAGCGCTACGGGATTTTTTCGGGCGCTTGGCGGCTTTCCAGGCCGGGCTTCCGGCTGTATGATCCAATCGACCAGGAGGTTGGAGCGATGAGAGTTCTCGTTGTGGGCGGAGCCGGATACATAGGCGGCCATGTGGCGCGGCTCGCTGCCGACCGGGGACATGCGGTCGAGGTTGTCGACAATCTCTCAACGGGCTCGGTTGCGAATCTGTTTCCCGAGTACGTCTTCCATAGAGGCGATATCCTGGACTACCCGTGGCTGTCCTCCATCATGAAGCGGGGGTTCGACGCCGTGATCCACCTGGCCGCGGCAAAGGCGGCGGGGGAATCCATGCTTCGCCCGGAAAAATACTCCCTCCAGAACCTTTCGGGCACGATCAACATCCTGAACGCCGCCTGCGAGGCCGGGGTACCCGCTCTCGTGTTCTCATCTTCGGCCGCCGTGTATGGGGAGCCGAAGTACCTGCCCATCGACGAAGACCATCCCAAGGAACCTGCCAACTACTATGGTTTTACCAAGCTCGAAATCGAACGCATCCTCGCCTGGTACGACAGGCTGAAAGGCCTCAGGTACGCGGCTCTGCGCTATTTCAACGCCGCAGGCTACGACCCCGAAGGAAGGGTGAGAGGCTTGGAGCGAAACCCGGCCAATCTCATCCCCGTCATCATGGAGGCGGCTATCGGAATGAGGCCGGGATTCGAAGTGTTCGGTACCGACTACCCGACCCCCGACGGCACGGGCGTGCGCGACTACGTCCATGTCTCGGATCTCGCTCGCGCCCACATCCTCGCTCTGGAAAAGCTCGCGGCCGGAGCCCCCAGTCTCGTTGTAAATCTCGGAAGCGGGGAAGGGCTGTCGGTCCTCCAGATACTCGCTGAGGCAGAGAGGATATCGGGGAAGCGCATTCCAACCTCCTACTCGGCCCGCAGGCCTGGAGATCCAGCCAAGCTCGTCGCTTCGAGCGAAGCCGCCGCCCGCATCCTGGGCTGGAAGGCCGAGCTTTCCAATCTCGAAAGCCTCGTGAGCACGAGCTGGAAAGCCTATTCTAGGAAATAGCCGGCACGGCGTCCGTCTGGGGAATGGCCTGCCGAAATCGCAAGGAGAACATATGGACACGAGGATAGCATCGCGTATCGAGGCTTCGGCTTCGGGCATGATAGAGCTGGAGAGCCTCCTGACCTCGATCCCTGCCATCGCTCCTGAATCTGGGGGGGAGGGGGAGCTCAGGAAAGCCGAAGCTCTGGAAGCCTGGCTGAGGGGCAGAGGCATAACGGATCTCATCCGCATGGACTCTCCCGATCCACGGGTGCCCTCCGGCATACGGCCCAACCTCCTCGCCACCGTCCCGGGGAAGAATCCGGATTCCCGTCTCTGGATCATGACCCATCTCGACGTAGTGCCTGAAGGCGAGCGATCGCTCTGGAAATCCGACCCGTGGGAGCTCAGGGTAGAGGGAGACAGGCTCTACGGAAGGGGAGCGGAGGACAACCAGCAGGGCCTCGTCGCTTCGGTTTTCGCCGCCCTCGCTTTCGTGGACGAGGGCATCCTGCCCGAGCGCACGATCAAGCTCCTCTTCGTCGCCGACGAGGAAGTGGGCTCCAAGCACGGGATCCAGCATCTCATAGCCACCCGCGATCTTTTCTCCAAGGACGACCTCATAGTCATACCCGACGGGGGAAACGCCCAGGGCAGCGAGATCGAGGTAGCCGAGAAGAACATCTGCTGGCTCAAGGTAAAGACCAAGGGTCTTCAGACCCACGCCGCCATGCCGGACAAGGGAGCCAACGCCTTTCTCGCCGCCTGCGACTTCGCACTCAGGGCCCACGCCCTGGAGACCGAGGTCTTCACGGCCCGGGACTCCCTCTTCGAGCCCGACAGGTCGACCATCAACCCGACCAAGAAGGAAGCGAACGTTCCCAACGTCAATACCATCCCGGGCGAGGACGTCTTTTGCCTGGACATGCGCATCCTGCCCCAGTATCCCCTGGCCAGGGTGATGGACGAGCTCAGGAAGGTCGCGGACGAGGTGCAGACCCGATACGGAGTGGAGATACGCTTCGAAACCCTGCAGAAGAACGAATCCAAGGCCACTCTGGCTGATGCCCCCGTCGTTCAGAAGCTCAAGGCGGCCGTGCGCGAGGTCTACGGCATTGAAGCCAAGGCTATTGGAATCGGGGGAGGGACGGTGGGCGCCTATCTCAGGAACGCCGGCTTGGATTGCGTCGTCTGGGCCAGAATGGACGAATCGGCCCATCAGCCCAACGAATACGCCCTCCTGCCCAACCTTATCGGCGATGCCACGGTGTTCGCTTCCTTGGCGGCTGACTGAAGGGCAATCTCAGAGAGTGGGCACCCGGAGCTTGGCCCCGATACGAAGGGTGCCTTCGGCGTCTATGCCGTTGGCTGCCGCAAGCTCCCGCACGCCCACGCCGAACTTCCTCGCAATGGCCCAGAGGGTGTCCCCGGCCCGGATGGTATATGTCGATTCCCACGCTTGGAATGAAGTCCCGGCCTTGCCTTGGGCGGCGCCCGGACTCTGACTCGGGCTGGACGCGCCTGCGCCTATCCTGGGGATGATGAGCTTTTGGCCAATGGATATCCTGTCGGGTTTCAATCCTGGGTTGACTTGGATCACGAGGGACAGCGGTGTGCCGAAACGCTTGGCGATGGCCCCCAGGGTGTCATTGGCCTTGACTGTGTACAGGTCGTAGCGGAAGAGAGGCGAACTATCGCTCTCCAGGAGCTCTTTCACCGCCTGCGCCTTGTCGGCCGGCACTTTCAGCTCATGGTCCTTTTCGGGCGGTGTTATATGGTATCGTAGCTCGGCGTTGGCGTTTTTGAGCGCTTGCAGGGGTATTCCCGTCTTTTCGGCGAGCACGCCTATGTCCACTTGCCTGTTCGAGGGAACGGAGGCCCATGCCTGGCGCTCTTCCCAGGTAGGCAGGATGCCGTGGAGCTCCGGATACCTCAGGATAGAGGCTACGGCGAGGAACTTGGGCACATAGGAAAGGGGCTCGCGCGAGAGCTTCCGGCTCTCGTAGAGCGCCCAATAATCGAGGGTTCCCCCCGAAGGAGCCCGGATGGCCCTGCTCACGGCTCCTTGGCCAGCGTTGTACGCAGCCAGTGCGAGTAGCCAGTCCCCCAAGGCCGAGTAATTATCCTTGAGCTTTCGCAAGGCGGCGTCCGTACTTTTCATAAAATCCTTGCGCTCATCCTTCCATTCGGAAATCGAGAGCCCATAGCCCGATATGGAATTGCGCATGAACTGCCATATGCCCGTTGCCCCGCTTCGGGAGACCGCATGGGGAGAATACTCGGATTCTATGACGGGAAGGAAGACAAGCTCGCGCGGCAGGCCGTATTCTTCTATTTTCTTCTCCACGTAGTCGAGGTAGGGAACGGCGGCTTCCATTACGGCGGAAAGCCACCGCCTCCCTCCCGGACCGAGATAGCTCTCCCTGTACTTTTCGAATTCTTCATGGCCCCAGGGCATGGGTATGTCGTAGCTCAATCCGTCCACCAAGA
>DATCUA010000315.1:0-2469 GCA_036567645.1 Rectinemataceae bacterium
AGAAGGCCGCGGCCGCCGCCGCGCCCTTGGCCGCTCTTTCCTTCGTATTCATGGGGCACACGGTAGCAGAAACCGGGCTCCGGGACAACGGTTGGCGCCGCTTCGGCTTTTCCCACCTCCGCGATTGCGCATAGCAAGGCCCGGCTATAGAATGCCGTCATGATTCGCAACCAATGGTACGTCATTCTCGAATCCAGGGAACTCGGGGACAAGCCTCTCGGCCTCGTGCGCCTGGGGGAGCGCATGGTGCTCTGGCGCGATGCCCAAGGCAAGGCCGTGTGCCAGGTGGACAAGTGCGCCCACCGGGGAGCCTCGCTGGCCCTCGGTGCCATAGCGGACGGCTGTGTCCAGTGCCCCTTCCACGGCCTCAGGTACGATGCCCAGGGCAAGTGCGTCCTCGTCCCCGCCAACGGCAGGAAGGCCCCCGTGCCCACCGGGTTCAAGCTGACGAACTACCCCGTCCACGAGGAGCGCGGCTTCATCTGGATCTATTGGGGAGAGCCCGGCTGTCAGGCCCCCGAAAAGAAGCCCCGATTTTTCGACGACATCCCCGAAGACATGAAATGGGCCACCCGGATTGATCCTTGGGACAACCACTACACCCGAGTGATAGAAAACCAGCTGGATCAGGCCCACCTGCCCTTCGTCCACCACAACACTATCGGCAGGGGGAACAAGACCCTCGTAGACGGTCCCGGCATAATGCATGTAGAGGACGGCTTTTTCATCTACGTCTACAACAGGGTGGACGACGGCAGACCGCGCAGATCCAGCGAGGAAGTGCCCGTGCCCGACCCGAGTCGCGACTACAAGCTCGAGCTCATCTTCCCCAACCTCTGGCAAAACTACATTTCTTCCAAGGTGCGGGTCGTGGGCGCCTTCGTGCCCGTGGACGAAACCCACACACTCCTCTACCTGCGCTTCTACCAGTCCTTCATGCGGCTTCCCCTCCTCGCGAACCTCGTCATGTGGCTGGCGGGCTTTTTCAATCTCATCGTAGCCCATCAGGACAGGCGTGTGGTGAACACCCAGCTGCCCAAGGCCAACGGCATAGGCACGGGCGAGCTCCTCTTCCCGGGAGACAGGCCGATCATGGAGTACCGCAAGATGGGACAGGCCGCCAGGAAGCGCCTGGAGAAGAACCTATAGCGCGCTATCGGCTTGGCTTGACCCCGGGCGCGGCTATATATATTTTTCGCGATACACCCGCGCGGTCGGCGGCCGATAGCCATCCCGGCGCTCCTCCCCGGCCCGACACGCCGGGACAAGGAGGTTCCATGAAGTCTTCGATCATATCGGCATCCCGTTCTCTCCTGGCCATTTCCGCCCTCTTCGCCCTGGCCGCCGCGCCCGCATTCGGGCTAGGCGGAGCCGAGGGCAAGGAGAGCGACGTCTTCCAGACGGCGAAAGGGCCTCTGACCATCACCTTCCTCGGTCACGCCACCCTGGTGCTGGAATTCGATGGCCATCTTGTCTACATCGACCCGGTAAAGCAGTACGGGGACTTTTCGAAGTTTCCCAAGGCCGATCTCGTCCTCGTCACCCACGAGCACGGCGACCACCTGGATCCCGGTTCCATAGCCGCTCTCGCCCAGGCCTCCACAAGGGTGGTTCTCAACGAGTACTCTCGCAAGAAGCTGGGCTCCGGCGAGGCTCTCGCACATGGCCAGAGGCTCGAAGCCGCTTCCGTCTCGGTCAAGGCCGTGCCCGCCTACAACGTGAGCCAGGGCAGGACGAACTACCATCCCAAGGAAAGGCTGGACAACGGCTATGTGCTCGATGTGGGCGGCCTCCATGTCTACATAGCGGGAGACACCGAGCCCATACCCGAGATGGCGGAGCTGGGGCATATCGACATAGCCTTCCTCCCCATGAACCTGCCCTTCACGATGACCCCCGAGCAGGTCGCAGAAGCCGCCAGAACCATCAGGCCCAGGATTCTCTACCCCTATCATTTCGGGAACACCGATACGTCCAAGATCGTGGACCTGCTGGCGGGAGAGAAGGGAATCGAGGTACGATTGCGCAAACTGCAATAGGCTCGAGATAGAGAGGCACACATGAAGGAGCGCCCAGCATGAAGACTGTCCTCTGCTTCGGAGATTCCAACACCTGGGGATATGACCCGAGGACGACGGAGCGGTATTCGCCTGAGCACCGCTGGCCCGAGGTATTGAAGGCGACTCTCCAGGAGCTTCATCCAGGGCAGTTCGAGGTCATAGCCGAGGGCCAGAACGGAAGGACGACGGTGTGGGATGATCCCTTGGGCTTCAAGCGGGGCTCGGACTACCTCCTTCCCTGCCTGGAATCGCACAAGCCCGTCGACCTCCTCGTCATCATGCTGGGCACCAACGATCTCAAGCACAGGTTCGGCCTCTCCGCCTACGATGTGGCGAAAGGCCTGGGGCGGCTGGTGGAGCTGGCGCGCGGATGCGAGTTCGGCCCCGGCTCCAAGGCTCCCAAGGTTCT